>CAYNVK010000001.1:0-16259 GCA_964400395.1 uncultured Lentimicrobiaceae bacterium
TCGGCATCCCTATTCCCAAAAATATTACCTTACGTCTTACACCTTACATCTTACACCTTATACCTTACAAACCTTACCCTTTGTACCTGATCCACTTCCAGAGTTCCCTGTAATTCGATTTTTTGCCATACATCAGGATACCGGTCCGGTATATTTTAGCCGCCAGCCAGGTGGTTCCTAAAAATCCGAGTACGAGCAGGCCGAGTGAAAGTATAATTTCGTGAAGGGGCACTCCGAAGGGTATGCGCACAATCATCACTATTGGCGAGGTAAGCGGGATAATTGAAAGCCAGAATGCAAGCGGGCTGGCCGGGTTTTGTATTACAGTTTGTGCGACAATAAGTCCGAAGATGAGTGGAACAGTAACCGGCAGCATAAACTGTTGCGTATCCGTTTCATTATCAACAGCGGCCCCGATGGCGGCAAAAAGTGCGCCGTAAAGCAGGTATCCAAAAAGGAAGAATAATATGAAACAGATGAGCAGTTGCGTGATATTGATAAATGCAAGTCCATCGGTTACATCCGACAGCATTGAACTATCCTGATCCTGGTTAGCAGCCGGCATCGCTGTTTCCTGGTTCGGGAGTGTCATACCCTGGTTGAGTTGTGTCTGAGGTTTTGCCTTTGCAAATTTGTCGGGCATGGCAGTTTGAACGGCAGTTATGATGAGGAAAGTGAATAAAATCCACAACAGAAACTGCGTAAGCCCAACTAGTGCAATACCGATTATTTTACCCATCATAAGCTGAAATGGCTTTACCGACGACACCAGCACTTCGACAATGCGGCTTGTTTTTTCTTCTATCACTCCACGCATCACCTGGGCGCCATACAAAAATATGAACATGTAAATGAGCAGGCTGGCGATATAACCCACACCCATAGCCACCTCGGTAAAGCTTTTTTTCTCGCCTCCTGCTTCGTCGGTTTTAATGGTGGTGATCTTTACATCGGTTTGTATGTTTTTCAGGATGGTTTCGCTCATCAGGTCCTGCGACGATGTATCGGCCCCGGGTTTGTAGCCGGGCGTGTTGTTCAGGATTTCTTTTCGTATTTCAGCCGAAAGCTTTTGCTTTTCCAGCTCCTTACTCATGCGGCTCGCGATGTAATCCTTCAGGCTCATGGTTGGCTGCTGATCCGAATAAATTACGGCCTTGTCGGGTATCGAAAGCCTGGTGGCGGGTATATGCAACAGTATATAATCTCCTCTTTTTTTGAGGGTATCCTTGGTTGCTTCCAGGTCGCCGGTAACCTGGACAAAGGTATAGTTCTGGTTGTTTTCGAATTTGCTGAAAAACAATCCGGTATCGTCTTTTACCTGTATGAGCAGCTTTTCGTCCTGCCGGGTAGCCATGTAAATGGAGAAAACGAAAATGGAGGCCATCAGCAGCGGCCCCAGGATGGTCATAATTACAAAGGAACGTTTCCGGGCCTTCGAGAGGTATTCGCGTTTTATAATGAGAAATATCTTGTTCATGGTTTTATGTTTGGCTTAACTGGTTACTGTTTGCAGGAATCAGGATTCTGCGGCCTGGTTACCGTTTACAGCATTCACTGTTGAAATAAAAATATCGTTCATCGATGGGATTACTTCGTTAAAAGCAATCAGATTCACATGCGGGAGCATCGCCGTAAGCAGGTCGTTAGGGCCTTTGGCAGAGGGCAACCGGAAGGTAACCGTATTTATATCGTCTTCGGTAACCGATTCCAGAATTTCGAAGCCTGTTTCATTGAAAGGGTAAGGTACTCCGTTCAGGTCGCGATACTGAACGCGGTAGCTGTTCGTAAAATATTTTCTTTTGATTTCTTTCACAGGACCATCCAGTATTTTCTCCGACTTGTTGATCAGGGCAATGTTATCGCACAGTTCTTCAACCGATGCCATATTGTGTGTTGAGAAAATAATGGTTGAGCCGTTTTTACGGAGTTCAAGAATTTCGTCGCGCAACAGGTTTACGTTAATGGGATCGAACCCGCTGAAAGGTTCATCGAATATCAGCAGCTTGGGCTCATGAACCACTGTAACCACGAACTGAACTTTCTGTTGCATTCCTTTCGAAAGCTCTTCCACCTTCTTATCCCACCAGTCTTGTATTTCAAATTTCTCGAACCATTTTTTGAGCCGCAGTTTTGCATCGTGATGGCTGAGACCCTTGAGCTGTGCCAGGTACAAGGCTTGTTCGCCGACTTTCATTTTTTTATACAGCCCACGTTCTTCGGGCAGGTAGCCAATCATGGCAATGTGATCGGGGTGCAGCTTGCGGCCGTCAAAAATAACCTCGCCTTCATCAGGACCGGTAATCTGGTTAATGATGCGGATCAGCGTGGTTTTCCCGGCGCCGTTAGGGCCCAGTAACCCGAAAATGCTGTTTTCGGGAACGGCTATGCTTGCCTTGTTCAGGGCTGTGAAGTCGCCAAATTTTTTGGTTACTGCATTAACTTGAAGAATCATTGGTTGTGTTGCTATAATGAGATGACTTTATCCTGTAACTGGGGATATATTTCAGGGTAAAATTACGAATAATGTAATGTATCCGGAAGGTTTCAGCATTTTTAACAAAAAAAGCAGCCTCTGTGTACAAAGGCTGCTCTTTTTAATTCGACTGATGATATATTTCAAGATTTAAAAACGCAGAGATACTAAAACCTTACGCCTTAAACCTTACACCTTACAACTTAATCCTTATCCCTTACTGAAAATACTCTCTCATCCGGTCGAAAAATCCTTTATCGCGCGAATTGGGATTGGGTTTAAAATTTTCGGCGCTCTGCAGCTCTTCGAGCAGTTCTTTTTCCCTGCGGCTCAGGTTTCGGGGTGTCCATACATTAATGGTTACCAGCAGGTCGCCTTTGCCATACGAATTGATGGATGGAAGTCCTTTGCCTTTTAGCCGGAGCATGCGGCCACCCTGGGTACCGGGTTCAATTTTTATACGTGCTTTGCCCTCGAGGGTTGGTATATCAACGGAACTGCCCAGTGCAGCATCCGGGAAACTGATATACAGGTCGTACAACAGGTTATTGCCTTCGCGGTGAAGGGTTTCGTGTGGAATTTCCTCAATCTGGATAATCAGGTCGCCGGGAACTCCGCCGCGTGCTGCAGCATTTCCTTTACCGTTAACCGATAGTTGTATGCCGTCCGAAACGCCTGCAGGAATATCGATGCTGATTACATCTTCACCTTTAATAACCCCGTTGCCGGCGCAGTGAACGCATTTGTGCTGAATAATCTGGCCTTCGCCGCTGCAGGTAGGGCAGGTTGAAGAAGTTTGCATTTGCCCCAGGAAAGTGTTGGTAACGCGGGTAACCTGTCCGGTTCCGCGGCAGGTCTGGCAGGTTGAATATGCTGAGCCTCCTTCGGCACCTGAGCCTTTACAGTGGGTACAGGAAATATATTTGTTTACTTTTATTTTCTTTTCAACGCCGGTATTTATTTCCTCAAGGGTTAAACGAACTTTCACTCTCAGGTTGGTACCCCGGTTTACACGCCGGCCGCCACGCTGCTGGCTTCCACCAAAACCACCGCCAAAAGCACCTCCGAAAATATCGCCGAAATGGCTGAAGATATCTTCCATGTTCATGCCGCCGCCGCTAAATCCACCACCGGCACCGTTACGCAGGCCATCATGGCCAAACTGGTCATATCGCTGGCGTTTTTCGGCATCGCTCAACACTTCATAGGCTTCGGCAGCTTCCTTAAACTTATCTTCAGCTTCTTTATTGTTTGGATTTTTATCGGGATGATACTTGAGTGCCATCTGGCGATATGCTTTTTTCAATTCAGCATCGCCGGCATTGCGCGATACGCCTAATATTTCGTAATAATCTCGTTTAGTCACGGTTTCTTTTTGTTGTAATGTTTTATTTAAAAGCCGCAAACCACGGCTTTACTTGTGTTGTTATCAGCTCCCGGTAATTACCTTCGAAAACCTGATTACCTTTTCGTGAAGCAGGTAGCCTTTCTGGATTTCGTCCACAACCTTGTTTTTCAGTTCTTCTGTAGGTGCGGGAATGCTGGTGATGGCTTCGTGGAAATCGGTATTGAAATCTTCGCCAATGCTTTTTATTTCTTTCAGGCCTTTCGATGTAAATATTGACTTCATCTTGGCATGAATCAACTGAACACCTTCCTTAACAGCTTCTACCTTATCGGTTGATTCCATCGAGGCTAAAGCCCGATCGAAATCGTCGAGCACCGGGAGCAGCTCTTTTATCACATCCTCCGAAGCAGTGCGGCTCAGGTCTATTTTTTCCTTTAAAGTGCGTTTGCGGAAATTGTCGAATTCAGAATAAAGCCGCAGATATTTGTCATTCAGTTCGTTGACTTTAAGCTGGTATTCTTCTTCCGTATAAACTTTAGGAACGGCAGGCGCTTCTGCCTGTTCGGGTGCAACCTGGGCTTGTGGTTCTGCAATATTGTCAGTTACGATTTCGCCTTCCGTTTTCTTTTCGGCTTTTTCGGTATTTTTTTTCTGCTTCATGCGATTAAACATTTTTCAAAATTCTGGTAATCAGTGGTATAAAATAATTTTAACTTCATCGATGGATAAAAGATGAAGATTTTTGTCAGGAGTATGACTGTTATAACAAAAAATCTGCCAATCAGAAATCAGGGCCATTTTGGCAGAGTGCTCCGTAAAGTAATACGAATGTATGAAACTGGTAACTGGCCCTTTAGCCGACCATTGTACACTTGCTGTTAAACCCTTCGGATCTGAGCCCCGATAGCATTCAGCCGGCCATCAATATTCTGGTATCCGCGGTCAATCTGGTCGATGTTGTCGATGATGCTTGTTCCTTTGGCCGAGAGTGCGGCAATCAGCAGTGCAACACCGGCCCTGATATCGGGCGACGACATACGGATGCCCCGTAGTTTTTGTTCGCGGTTAAGGCCAATCACCGTGGCGCGATGCGGGTCGCAAAGAATAATCTGTGCGCCCATGTCAATAAGTTTATCTACAAAAAACAGCCTGCTCTCGAACATTTTCTGGTGTACCAGCACGCTTCCTTTTGCCTGTATAGCCGTTACAACAATCACGCTGATCAGGTCGGGAGTGAAACCCGGCCAGGGTGCATCCGAAATAGTCATGATACCGCCATCCATAAACGATTCCACTTCGTAGTGGTCCTGTGCCGGTATGTGGATATTGTCGCCCTGCTGTTCGATGATGATGCCCAGTTTACGGAAAACATCAGGAATTATGCCCAGGGCTGGATAATTTACGTTACAGATGGTAATGTCGCTGCGGGTCATGGCAGCCAGGCCTATAAAACTGCCTACTTCAATCATATCGGGAAGCAGCGTGTGGGTGGTACCTTTTAAAGTTTCAACACCTTTCACTTTCAACAGGTTAGAACCTATGCCTTCAATTTTAGCGCCCATCCTCACCAGCATTTCGCTGAGTTGTACCAGGTAGGGTTCGCAGGCTGCGTTAAAAATGGTAGTTGTGCCCTCGGCTAGTACAGCCGCCATCAGTACGTTTGCGGTGCCGGTAACCGATGCCTCATCGAGGAGCATATAAGTTCCTTTCAGTTTCTGGGCCGTAACGCGGGTAAATCCTTTTTTCGAATCGAAATCGAATGAGGCACCCAGTTTTTGCAAGCCGATAAAGTGTGTATCTAACCTTCGGCGCCCGATTTTGTCGCCACCGGGTTTCGGGATGCTGCCTTTGCCAAAACGTGCCAGCATGGGGCCGAGTATCATCACTGAACCACGAAGGCTCGAAGCCTGTTTACGGAATTCTTCGGTTTCCATGTAATCGAGGTCAACGCTTTCGGATTTAAAAGTGTAACTCCCGGGTTCGTTTTTGGTAACCTGCACACCCATGGCAACCAGTAACTCGATGAGTTTGTTTACATCGAGTATATCGGGGATGTTGTTAACAGTAACTGCTTCGGGTGTGAGCAGAACAGCGCAAAGTATCTGTAATGCTTCATTTTTTGCACCTTGCGGGGTAATGCTGCCGTTCAGCTGAAGGCCGCCTTGTATTTCGAACGAACTCATGGTATCAGGTTAATATCAATGCCGAAATTAAAAAAAATGCTTTAGCCACAACCGCTCCCCGGAAAAGAATTATTTCCTTTTTATCAGCTACGAAAAAGAAGGGGTAAAAGACGGGGAAGGTCTGTAGGGAAGTAAGTTAAAACGATGTAATGTTTTAGTATATCTTATGATTTGCCGTATTTTTTCTGGCGGCCGTTGTTGCCTTCGTTTTTCTTGCCTGAGAACTTGCGGCGTTTAAAAGGCTGTTTTTGCTTGTCGGGAAGTTGTTTGTTGGCCTTCAGGATGTCGGTAGTGGAGTGCAGGCGATCGTCTTCACGCAGCTTCAGTTTTGTTCCCGACAGCAGGCTCAGGTGTTCGTGAATCAGTTCATCGTTCACCGAGTCGCGGTTCCAGTTCAGGTACATTTTCTTTAGGTTGTTTGCCAGGGTTTTAACCAGCTCATCCTTTTCTTCACCGTCAGGGTATTGAACGGCCTTTTCGATCATGCGCTGCATATATTTTCCGTAGGGCCTCAGTTTGATGTTTTCCTGGGTATAAGGAACCCGGGCAGGCCTGGGTGCTTCTTCGGGGCGTGGCGGAACCGGGTATGGCGAATCAATGTCGAGGGTGAAATCCGACATCAGGTGTACATGATCGTAAAGTTTGTGTTTGATATCCACCTGGTCGCGCATATCGGGATTCATAATTGCCAGGATATTAACAAGTGTGGCCGTGAGCCGGTTGCGTTGTTCGCGGTCGGGGAGGGATGCAATATAAAGAATCATATTCTGAATATTTCTTCCGTATTCGGAAATCTTCATGTCGCCGCGCGTGGTATTGTATTCCATACTGTGAATGGTTTGCTAAAATAATGATTACAGGCCTATATGTTTAAATGCACTTAAAATGAGGCTGTTAAAATCGGTGTTGTTGTTGGCTGGCCTTTGTGCCGGCTTGTAGGAAATATTGATTAGGTATAAAAAAATCCGGGGAGAATCTTCCTGAAACTGTGGCAAAGGTAATATTATTTTTTGATTTATTTTCGTGTGCATTCTGCTCTTTTTTTATGATTTCTTCAGGCCAATCCGCCATTCAACTTATTCTGCTTAAAAGTTTTCCTGATCATAGCTACATGGGGTTGCATGCCCGGATAATCATTTTAATATTTTCCCGGCTTTTTACTTTGGCATATATGTGCCTGTAAAAATTACCATCTTTGCAGCGTTTAATCTGTTAGTGTGTTGCTCAATCGTCGTATCCTCCATCTGGCCATTCCCAATATTGTAACCAACATCACCATTCCATTGCTGGCTATGGTCGATCTGGGTTTAATGGGCCACCAGGGCGATGTAAAATACATAGGAGCAGTTGCCCTTGGCGGTATGATTTTCAGTTTCATTTTCTGGGCGTTTGGGTTTTTACGCATGGGCACCAGTGGTTTTACCGCCCAGGCTTACGGGCAGCGTAACTTTGCCGAAGCCGGAAATATCCTGGTTAGGGCCGTAGCAACAGCATTTGGGGGTGGATTACTGCTCATCCTGCTGCAATGGCCGATCAGTTGGGTTGCCTTCAGTATTGTACATGCAAGTTTGCCGGTCGAGGAGCTTGCCCGCAACTATTTTAGCATCAGGATTTATGCTGCACCGGCCACCTTGTTTATTTATGCCGTTACAGGATGGTTTTTAGGGATGCAGAATGCCCGTATGCCTATGATCCTGGCTATAAGTGTAAATGTACTGAATGTTCTGCTCAGCCTGATTTTTATAAATGTTTTAAAACTTGGCAGTAATGGCGTAGCCTGGGCCAATGTAATAAGTCAATATAGCGGGTTGCTGCTCGGGCTGTTTCTGTTGTCGTTTTACCGTTCGAAAATAGCTAAAAAGGTGCTGTTATCCGAAGCCCTGAACCGTCATGCATTCAAACGGTTTATCCATGTTAACAAGGATATTTTTATCCGTACACTTTGCCTGATATTTACCCTTTCATTTTTTACCACGCAATCGGCCAATACAAGTGATACTATTTTGGCTGTGAATACCCTGCTGTTCCAGTTTTTTTACTTTTTTTCATATTTTGTCGATGGCTTTGCCTATGCTGCCGAAGCGCTTGCGGGGCGGTATATTGGTGCGGGCAACAGGGTCATGCTGGCGAAAGTCATCCGCAGGTTGTTTATCTGGGGCGGTGCAATTGCATTGATTTTCTCGATCGTTTTTTGGGTTGGCGGCAATCTGATCCTGAAACTGCTTACGAACGATCCTGCAATTATTCATGCCGCCGGGCCGTTTATGTTCTGGGTAGTGCTGATTCCGGCAATTACCTTTGCTGCCTTTATCTGGGATGGGATTTATGTTGGTGCCACTGCTTCCAAAGCCATGCGGAACAGCATGGTAATCATAACCACAATCATCTTTCTGCCGGCATATTATTTACTTGAACCTGCACTGGGAAACAATGGCTTATGGTTAGCCATGATGTTGTTTATGGGAGCAAGGGGTGTGTTCCTGACGGTGATGGCGCCAAAATCAGTTTACATCAGCTGCGCACATGGGTAGGCGGTGCAGCGCAACAGTTCCATGTGCCACCAACTCTTCGTGTGTTGGAAACATAACCGAGGAAATCGCTTCCCGGGTTTGTTAAAGTGGCACGAAGAATGCCGGCGTCGGCCACACTGCTGGCTACAAAGGATGCAGGCAGTGTTCGGGTGGTGTACAGCGTTCCGACCATGCGCCAGGTGCCTGATGAGTTCGGAAGCAGCGGGCGTGTAAACATATCGTTTACCCCGCCTATGGCCGGGGTTACATTCCCATTTGCATCAACGCGCCAGGCTTCCCAATAGCGGGGTATAGGCTGCCATCCCACATAAGCACCGCCGCCGCACATGGTTGCGTTAAAAGTATTATCAATACGCTGAATGATAAATCCATTCCTTAAAGTGGTGCGGAAACCCACCTGCCAGTTAAACTCAAATGGCAGTCCGGGCGAACAGGTATTATAGGTTTGCGGAATCACATCAACCGTATCCACGGTGTTGTCGAGCGCCAGGGTTTCGGCTTCGTGGGTTGCCCCTTCGCCGGTTAATTCGTCAACAACCGTTTGCGTTGTAGAGGCACCAAATTTGCCATCCTGGTCCAGACCCTGACTGGCTTGCCATTCAATGACGGCATTTACAAATTCTTCATCAATAATGGCTGGATATTTCGAAATACCTATGGTTTCGCGCACATTCATAATATTATATGGGTCATGAAAACGGCGCTGATTCCATTGAATAGCTCTTCTCATTTCTGCTTCCGAAAGTACAACAGTAGCAACTTCAGGCTCAACAGGCTCTTCGGCAACTTGTCTTTGAACCAGCCCGCCAATTCCTATTCCTTCCTGAGGCTCCTCAACCAGGCCTGCCTTGGGTTTCCTGCTGATGACAGTATTTTGTTGCAACACATGGGTAAGTTCGTGGGCCAGTAATTTTTTACCTGGTTCGCTTGCAGGATTATATTGACCTGAATTGAAAACCACCTGGTTTCCCGAAGTGTAGGCATGTGCCTGGATGGAATCTGCACTTTGTGCCGCAAGCGAATCGTTGTGAATCCTCACCTGGCTGAAGTCGGCATTAAATCGGGGTTCCATAAACGATCGGGTTGCGGCATCAAGCGGCTTGCCGCCTCCTGAATTCAACACTTCGTGAACCACCGCCGGCGCAGCCGGTGCAGAGTTGCCTGCTGCTTCTTTTCGCTGTAGCTTTCCTTCTTCTTCACTGCAGTGGGCGCATTTTCGTTGTAGGGTTGTATTATTTGCCGGGCCAAAAAATGAGCTGCCTTTCGGCGGTGCTGTCATACGCATCACCCTGTCGGCCATGGCATCTGCCTGTTGCTCGTATGCATCATGGGCGGCTCCAACGGTGAGTTTGGGCTGTACATGAACAGGCGCAAAAAAAGGTTGCTGCTTTGCTTTTTGAAAGGCCGCAGCCGGGCTGCTTTTGCTTTTCTCGGAAGTTGCCAGGGTTTGCATGGTGTTAACTGTTAAAGGTTTAACGTAATGATTTATGCCCATTCAACGAAGATCATCTCGCTCATAACCGGCATTTTTATAATTCCTATTCCCCAGGGCAGGTGTCCTAACAACATATCGAAGGACTTTTGTTCAACCTGCAGCAACCAGCCCCTGTCAACCTGCGATAGTTTCCCGGTGCGCATCAGAAATGTTTCGCGCAGGCTTTCAATGCTGGTATTTCGCAAAATACTCCAGTGCTCAATTACCGCGGCAAGCAGGTTTTCACATTCGGTCATGGTTTCAGCTTCAAGCTCTGAATCCGTGTTTATCACCTCTTGCGGCTGCAGTCCACACATGATTTTATTCAGTACCAGTTCATGCTCTCCAGCCGGCGATATTCCCTTGGCCAGGTATTGCAGGATAAGTACTGCTTTTTGCTGGCCGAAATCATCCTGCCATTTTTCGTCCTTTGTTAATCCCAGGTTTTCGAACAGGCTCATCAAAAACGGATGCAACAAAACCAGGCCTGCATTTTCGATATAAATGGCTTCGGCATCGGTTTTTACCGGTGCAGCATTTTGTACCAGCAATGCTTCGTCCGACTGCTTTTGTGCTGTTTCTGTTTCTTTTTCGTGGGTGCTCACATCCGGATGGAATTCCTCCTGAGTAGTCGTGGCCTTATTGGGACTGGTTTTCGGATGATGATTGCGGGAGCTGAGTGTGCTTATAATGTTTTTGATTCTGGTTTCCTGAATGTTAACGTTATGAACGAGTTTCAGAAGGATAGAGAAATATTTTTCTGTTGTGAATTCATGCCCGGTAGCCAAAGCTTGCAGCACAGCAATATCAGTGATTTTTTTGCTTAAAGGCTGTTGCGTTTGAGGTGACGCCAAAACCGGATCAGATTCCTGAAGTAATTCCATCACCTCTTGTACTTTATCCTGTTTACCCGGACTCATTTTTTGGATCAACTGCTGCGTAAAAGCTTCCGAAAACTGGTATACCAGCCTTTCAGCAACCAGGCCTTTTTGCCCGATCAGTTTCATGAGGCGCGTTATCAACGGGTCGTCGACAGCGAGGAGCGTTTCCAGTTCAGCGATCGTGCTTACATTGCTGTTCCATGGCATAAAACCGTTTTCGAGGTAAAAGAAAAATATTTCGAAAGCTCTTTGTGACCGGTAATGCCGTGCATCGATGATATCCTTTTGCGTTGTCGCCAGGCTTATCTTTAATTTTTCGAGGGCTCTATCAGTAAATTCCTGTTCCCAGTTCTCCTGTTGCAGCGTACCCAGGTCAATTTCAAGCCTATCGATGATAACATGCTGGTCATTGTCAAACATTTCGTCAAACATCTTTTCCATGCGTGGTTTCAGGTTTTCGTAAAATACCTGTGCAACCTGATCCTGCAACCCAAGCGTGGTTTCGGGATTTTCGAAACCGATTTCGAACGATTGTTTTTGAATGATATGTGTATTTCGTGGCAGCATTATGCAGTTGTATTGTTATCAAATGCTCCCTGGTTTATGTGTTTCCCGAAAATGGATTCGGTGAGCACAAAGGTGGCGGTGTTCTGACATGTTACCCCGGTTTGGCTGGTTTTCACAACGGTTAAGGTGATGGTGAGTTGCGTGCCTCCCGAAAGATCATTTTGCTGGTAATTCAGTATGGCTTCTCTACCCGTTAAATTGATAACCCTTCCGGTGACTGTGGTAATGGTCCACGAATATTTTTCGGCATCGGCCAGATTCGCAGTCAGCGTTAAAATGGTTGGGAAAACGGCTATGGGGGAGGTGTTTCGGGTTAGTTTCATCATAAAACCTGCATCAACAAACAGCAATGTGAGGGTTGCGTTTACCTGCTTTCCATTAATAGTATACGAAACATGAAAATCAGTTGTTTTGGTGATTTCGGTCGAAATGGGTGAAACCTCCAGGGTGGCATCGCGCATTTTGATGCCGTCGTTGCTCAGCACTTTAACCACATCAGTAGTTGTTAAGTTAGGCTCAAACCTGAACCGCCGCTCATTGCCGCATACAACAAAGGTCCTTTCTTCAACCTGCTGGTTTATTTCCTGGCTGAAAACGGATAGGCATTCACCGTTTATCACACGCAGCATGATGGTATGTGGCAATGATTCAACTTTGAAGTTTACCTTGTCAGGATCCGGATTTTCCGAAAAAGTCTTTCCGTCGATGAGCCATATGTATTTTGTTTTATCACCGGTTCCGGTAGATTCGTTTTTCAGTATCACGGTCATTTCACCGCCTTCGGTAATGGTTTCGGAACTGAACTGCGCAACAGGCATCTGCGAAACTTCTACCGTTACCTTCGCCGATTTGCCATTGGCCGTATAGGCTAAGGTTACCTGCCCGGGTGTTTTTGCCTCGGCCGGCACAAATACAAAGGTGCCATCGGCACGGGCAATAGCCCCGTCGCCGCTAATAGTTCCGCCTGCCGGTGTAACTATCAGCTGGTATTCGGTTTTGTCGTTGTTGCAAAAATCGGTTTTGTCGATCTTAAGCGTCGGATCTTCTTTAGGTATCACAATATCCAGCGTCGACTCGCCCGGGCATGCCCCGTTCGATGCTTTGAGCGTGATATTCTTTATCGGGCCTTCAGTTTTAAAAGTAAAAGGTGCGGGTGTTTGTTCTTTCGAAAACGATTTGCCATCGCGAAGCCATTCCCAGGTTGTTTGGGCTGTGCTTCCCGTAGTTTCGTTGGTAAGCGTAATCAGGGCCTGGTTGCCATCGACATTAATGATATACGAAAATCTGGCAACAGGGCTTGCGGTTACCTCAACCTGAACGGCTGCAGTTTTGCCATTGGCTGCGTAAGTAAGTGTATGAATGCCTGAACCGGCAGCGGCGGGTTTAAAAACATAACTGCCATCGGCCAGCACACTTAACCCTGTGCCGGATGCCACGCCGCCTTTTGGTGTTACCGTAACCGGGTACGATGCGGCATCGTTGCTACAGAAACTTTTTGTTGCAATGGTTATTGTGGGTGCTTCGGGCTCATTGGGTTGTTCCGGAAGAATATAAGCAATAGGCGGACAATCGCTGCAGCACATGTAAGGTATGTAGAAATCGGCAATCACCATCCCGTCGGTCAACTCGAAATGTACCGGCCTGGGTTCCCGGTTTATGAGATCGGTTAAATCCTTTCGTTTGTCTTCGGGCAAATCCTTGCAGTCGTCGAGGTATTGCGTAAGCACGTCCTTAAACCTTATGAAAAGCTCAGGGTCTTTGTACAAAATGGAAGTCTGCAGCAGCTTGGTCTGGTATGTAAGCGTATCGATGGGCACATCGGGTTGCACCAGGTCGCGGAAGCGGGAAACCATCAGGTTGGCCAGGTCCTTGTTAACAAACAGGGAGTTCCTGTCGATGAAACGGTTTCTGCGTTCTTCGTGGTACACCAGTATAAAAGTGCCTCCGCGGGGAACGCCGGCCTTATGTTCGATGCCACCGTGATTTTTGAAATAATAACTGAAGTTTTTTGCCAGGCGGTACTGTGCCATCCTTCGGTTATACTCACTTTTAAGGGCTTCAACCTGCTCCACAAAACATGAATTGAGCAGGGTTTCGAGGTTAAAAATCAATAAATCGAGGTAAAGATCGCTGGCCAGGTCCGAAAGATTCGACTGATCATTGTTTTCGAGCGTTTGCAGAAATAACACAGCAAATGCGCTCAGCACCCTGATTTCTTTTTCGAGCCTGTCGTGACGGGTTTTCAGTTCTCGCGTATCCACATCCGCCAGTTCATTATTCATCACCAGTTCGAGGATACTTTCAATGGCATCAACAAATTCGAAGGCGTGAAACTGTATAGAAGTTACCGGCAGATCGGTATTGATGGTTACCGGGTTGGTGAACGAGCCTTTCATGCCGATATAAGCCGAGCCAATGGTGTTTTTGCCCGGGTTGCAAAGTTTCAGAAGCGTATCGCCTTTCACATATTTTTTTACAGCCTGAAATTCGTTTACCAATGCGGAGGTAAAAGGGTGGCTGGCTCTTTCGAGGATATTGGCATTAAAGGATAACGTGGTTTTAAGGGTCGAGGCATCTTCGGCCGTTACATTCCTGAAATTGGCCGCCGTAAAATTCAGTATCCTGTCGGGGACCACAAAAGGCAGCTTGGCCGCGAAGCAAAACGCATCATGTATTTTGCAGATGTACTCAGCAATAAGCACACGATAATCGCTTTGAAGGTCCTCAATTACGCACTGCGGTTCCTCACCCCGCACCAGGGCGCCAATATAATCAGCACTCAGCGCGGTAATGTCGAATGGCAGGTTGTTTTGCTGCTGCAATGTTTTAACCAGCGTTACAGCCTGTGTGATATTTTTCCCGATATGGCCTTCGATGCGGAAAAAGTCGAAACGCTCGATATCATAAAGCAAAGGCTGGACCACATTATCGGCAGTGCAATATTGGAATGCATTGTATCCCAGGTTAAAGCGGTAGTTTCCGCGCCTGGTTTTATCGTAATTCCAGTAGCGGTACAGCTCGTTGCCGGGATCGGTAACGTTGTAGTGGAAAGGGATACAGCGTTCCGACAAATCAACCTGCCCGTATCGGCTGGGAGTTATTTTTACGGTATTGTTGCCGAAATTCCTGATCGAATTGAAATCGGCCATGCTGATAAGCAGTTTAAGCCGGGTAAAGAGCAATCGTATTTCAGCAAGTTTGTTTTTCTGGTCGTCGAAAAGAGGCGAATAAATAAAGTACTCGCGGTAATTACTCTGCACCGCCAGTGAAGTATCTTCGGTAGCCTCTCCCAGTTTCAGGTGAAGCGGGAATTTCATTTCGTTGCCACAGCAGGATGTGCTCACCTCGAACACCTTATGCTTGAACTCGTAATATGCTTTCAGCACATCATCAATAAAGTCGAAATAGTACTGGATGAGGATAGGGCTGTTTTTTAAAATTTCATCCCTTAACTTTTTAAACTGTTCGAATACATTTTCGAAAGGATTAAATGTTTCGTCCTCGAGTAGGTAATAATAGCGGGCAAAACAATAATTGAGCACTTCGGATATGCTTCGCAGTTTGGCATCGTCGACCAGGGCCGCGAAGGCTTGCAACACCTCATCCGATGATTTTAAATCCTGAACAGGTACATTATACCTTTTCAGTTCAACATGATGCAGGTCGGGCGTAACGGTTGGTTTGCCTATTGGAACAGGCACTTCCTGCTGTTGTTTCAGCTTGTTAAGGATCGCCTTTTCGACCAGCAAAGCCCTCACTTCAAAATCCATACGGCTACCTTTATCGTTGCAGTCGTTGGTGTCGCAGTTTTTCAGGTTTTCCTCTTCTGTTTCCAGGAAAAGAACGACAGCGTATTTTTTAAGATCAAGCTTTGTATTGTCGGCAAAGGCTACGGCGTTTTGTTTTTCGCCTGGTTTCAGTTCCTGGAGCCTGGCGGCGCTTAACAGCTCAAAAATCCCATCTTTAAACGCATCCCTGTAAAATGGTTTTTCAGCGGGTGCAGCTTCATCGCATTGCTGCATGAAGAGCAAATCGGCAGGGAAATTCCGGGTATTATACGGCATAAAGTGTGTGAACACCGTATCGCAGAAGGTAATTAGGTATCCCTGCGATGTTAGTCCGCATCCCTTCGAAATACTTATCGATTCCTTTTGCTGAAATGAAACTTCAAGCCCGCATACTATTCCGCTGCCTATCAGCTTGATGCGTGTTAACCGATCATGCTGTTCCAGGTAATTGAACATATCGTTAAGGTGCCTGTTGGTGAGCACCTGGTCGGCTTCAAATACGGGGTACGATTTTGCTGTATTCATTTCACTTTAACTTTTAAAGGTTCCTAAAACTGTTTTCCCGAGCATCACGGTATTGCTGCCTTCTTTGCTTTCGGCGCAATCGTGCAAACTGGCCTGTGGGTATTCGCTGTGCAGCGAAGCCAATATGCTGAGCATGTGGTTATTTGCATCTTTAAATGCGCTGGTGTTACCAGCCGTGGGTTCCGACGAAAATGCCGCCAGGGTTTCAATCCATTTTTTGTAGGCAAGCTCAAACTGCCTCATCAGGTCGTTATTCAGCCAGCAGATTTTAAGCATGATGTGAGCCGGGGCTTCTTCCCTGATTTTTTCTTCGAAATACTGCCTGTATGCCATGTTGTCGAAATGTCCGGCATCGTAAGGCAGCACCACCGAAGCCCGGAATGAATACGGGTCTGTTTCGCACTGGCAGTCGCAGTTATGAAGGCAAACCTCGAAAAGATTGAAAGTCGAATTTCTCGGCCTCAGCAGGATATGTTCAATCAGGTGCAA
>CAYNVK010000001.1:16359-22691 GCA_964400395.1 uncultured Lentimicrobiaceae bacterium
CCGGGTAGTTTTTCAATACATTCCTTTTCGCATCAGCCAGGTCGCTGAAGCTGATTTTTTCTTCTGTTTTGTCTTCATAATTAATGCGGTACATCAGCAGTGCATAATCGTTAAACGATTCAGCAAACCTGGCCAGCAGGTGATCGAGGAAACGGCCCCGGCGATCTTCGTAAGTGCTTTTATCTTCGTAAAGCATCTGCCAGCCATTTTTCAGGTTAGCGGTTGCATCCTGGTTGGTAAGCACCGTTTCCAGGCTCCCGAATAAACCGGAGGTATTGTAAACCGGATCTAGGTCTTGTACGTTTTTAAGAAATTGGGCAAAATAGGTTTGCTTGATGTTTCCGATGGAGAACAGCTGATGTGCATTACTTAACTGCGAAAAGAAATCGGCCAGCAGCTGTTCGTAAAACATGAGGTATGCTTTAAATTGACGCTGCTGCGCAACACGTTCGGGGGTGGCTCCCGGTGGCAGGCCAAATTGACCAACGCCGTATGTTGGCGGAAAATCATATTGTACCGGCCAGTAGCTCAGGGTGTCGCGCTGGCTGCCGGCAGGTACAGGCAAATCCTGTGTTAAGCCATTCAGCTTGGCCCGGGCACGGGTTGCATGTAAGATCAGTACTGTATCGCGAACTTCGGCATATTGTGCCAGGAATGGGAAGTGGTTTTTGAACAACACAATTTTCGATTTATCCGTGCTTAAAACCGGTTTATGCAAAGGTGAAATTTCGATGCACCATTTCTGCGATGTGCAGCAAGCCATGGGTTGGCCGGCAGCATCGTATTTGGTCATCTGGAAATTGCGTATCGCCTGCACGCCTTCAATATCCATCAGCAGGTTGATGATATCGGAAGCATGAATCACGGTGGTGAGATTGGTTTGCTCCAGTTGCGCGGTATCAATAAAGCCATGTTGCAGGATGGGGCCGCTGAATATTTCGTCGACCGGTATTTTTTTCTCCAGCAACTCGCTGAGCGAATAGAAATTGACAACCGGGTTCAGGTAGTTTTCGATGGCATAAAAAATTTCGGCCTGCACTTTTTCGATATCCGATCCCGGGTTCACATCCACATCAAAACAAAAGGCTATTTCTTCATCATCAATGGTGGTAACTTTCATGAAATCTTCGCAGAGGTTGCGGTGCTCATGTAATGATTTAATGGCGGACTGAACAATAACTCTCGATTTCCAGATTTTCTTCAGGTATGTTGCGAACACTGCCGCCAGGATTTCTTTTTGTCCGGTAGTGCCTGTGCCGTACATCTGTTTCACCTCGGCCAGGGTTACAACACCGGTAGCCGGTTTTTTAGGAACCGAAACTGTAAATACCAACATGCTGGCATCAGTCAGCCCGAGCGTAAATTCAAATTGGTTTCCCTTTACAACAATATTTAATGTGTCAATATTCGAAGGCAACTGCGCCCTGGCAGCAAATGCGAAATCAGCGTCTTTCCAGGCCGGCAGGTTAAACTGGAATACAAAATCGCCCTCGTTGAAATTCGGCGAGGCTGGGTTGCCGGTTACAATCTGTCCGTTGTTGAGGTCGCCAAACCGGTCGTCAATATCCAGGTCGAGCAATACGCGGTATAATCCCGTAAGGTAAAGGGGCTTCATGTTCGGGATATAGGTGAGCGAATCGTTTTCGCAGTCGGCATAAATTTCGGCTTCATTTACGGCATGCCTGTTTTTATGGGCATCCAGGGTACTGTCATCAGCAACCAGCCATGCATTATGAATTCCTTCAATATCAACCAGTAATTTGCGGTAGTCGTTAATGGTGAGCGGGTTAACGGTGAGTATCTCTTTGGCGGTAAACAAGGTCTGTCCGTCAACCAGGTTTCCATCGTCATTTCTCAGCAGGTCTTTCATCTCAAAACCACAGCGGTATCCCAGTTCGGTAATGGCATAACACAGGGCTTCGAGGGTGGTAATACCGGGATCGTGGGCATTATAGTCCGTCCATAAAGCCGATGAAAGATTTTCAATATGCTTTAAGCCTTCGCTGCGCAGGAATTCGTAATCCTGGCTGGGCGAGGGTTTAAACGATTTTGGTATGGATGTAAACTCTTCCATTAGCAGGTGCAGGTTGCGGGTGAATTTATGATATGTCGTAAACCGCTGGTTTCGTTGTAATACGAAACCAGGATGGAGCGGGATGTTGTGGCAACGGCTTCTTCAACATTCCGGTTCTCGAACACAATGGTATCGCCGTCGCGCAGCAGGTGATGCATTTCGAAACAGGTCAGGAAGTCGACATAAGGGCGCTCTTCAATAAAGTTGAGCAATACGCTTTTGCTGATTTTTGATCCGAAAATAATATCTGCCTCAGACGTAAATGCCCATGGACAAAGGAATTTCTCGATTTCCTGGTTCAGGAGTTGTTTGTAAAAACCTTCATCGAGGTTATCGTGAAACTTTACCTTGAAATCCAGTTGCACTTCTTCGAACTGTGGGTTCTTTACATGAATCTTCACAAAAGGGCTGGTGATTTTATCGAGATACTTGCCGATGTTTGTCAGTAACCCGATCGGGGTATAAGGTTTCAGCAGGTTGGCATGGGTATTGTTTTTCAGGTCAGGCACCATAACAAGGGTAACATGCCCGGGCAGGTTTTCGCAAAATATATTTACGCCCTTATCCGAATAAAATCCTGAGTGATTCAGGCATTTTACCTTATACAACTGTGGAAATTGCTCGAGCAGGATATGTTCGTAATCCCAAATACTGATGGCTCTTTGCTTATGCCTGAGCCTTTCGCTCACACGCAGATAGTAATGTTCATCGCTTTCGCGGGTCCGGCCGTTAAAGCTGTCGAAGGGCTGTTCGATGCTCTTTATGGCCGGGTTGCTTTCCACAAGTTTGGAAAT
The DNA here is from genome assembly GCA_964400395.1 of uncultured Lentimicrobiaceae bacterium. Lineage (GTDB taxonomy): Bacteria > Bacteroidota > Bacteroidia > Bacteroidales > UBA4417 > UBA4417. Next base: position 19,228 of record CAYNVK010000001.1, read on the forward strand.
GGTTTTGGCGGGTGCCAGCTGGTGGAATTCAATTTGCTGCGCTTCATCCTGTACAAGTGTAACCAGGGCTGCCTGTGCATGTATACTCACCATGTTGCAAACTGCATCAATTTCTTTATCCACTGCGGCTTTTATCCAGTAAAGCCCTGGCTGCAACAGCGTATTTGTATTGAGGATATCAGCCGGCAGGGTTAGGGTAACAATGCCTGATTGGGTAAAATTGTTGGTGCGGTCGATGATTTGCCTGTTCTCGAATTGGATCCATTGGTTTTGCGAAAGATAATACCAGTGCACCGGCACCATGTCTTTCAGCGGATTCGAACTGCCTTCGGCCACCTGCAAAAGCAGGGTAACCACCGAGTTGGGTTCAGCATTTTGAAGGCCTACGAAAATTTCGCCAGCATGAATAATGTCCTCAAGCAGTGTGATTTTCTCCGTTTTTTCGGCCAGCGGATTTTCGGCAGTTCCGTCATTAAAAACTTCGGCATAACCAAAAGGTGCCAGGTGGTAAAATTGATTATTGAAAGTTTCGGAATGTGGTTTCGTAAAATCAATGGTGGAGGCCGCTGTGTAGCCCATTGAAAAATTGCTGATTTTTATTTCTTCAACCGAAGGCGATAAACCTACCGTGAGCTTGTACTCCAGGGGCTTGGCTACGTCGGTTAAGTGAAGCGTGGTTCCATCGAGGGCTGTTTTAACCCGGGCCAGGTAGGTATCGATGGATTTGTTGGTCGAATTGCTTAGCCTGAGAAATCCATTTAGGGTGGTGGCTTTCAGGTTTTCGTTGGGCGTAAAATCGGGGGCTTCAGGTTCGCTGCTTATGCCTGTTATTGTTTTGCCGCTCAACGGCTGAAATGCTTTCCACGATCCCTGGTCGAGGTAGGTTGTAGTGCTGTCGAAAGGATTTGTACCTGTAAATTCCAGGCTCAGGCTCGAAATACGCTTCTGGAAAATTTCCTTGCTCCCGATATAAAACCCGGCCCCGCTTGCCGGAAAATCGCCGAAAGGTTTAAATGGTTTTGAGGCATCAATGCTCCCGGTGTCGTTGCTCAGCATCAGGTCCCTGATTCCCGAAACGGTAACCACGGTTTCTATTTTCGTTATTTTTTGTTTGCACAAAACCAGGTAAGGAATCGCATCGGCGGCATCCTGGTTGAGGTAAATATTCAGCAGCGGCAGGTTTGTATCGAAACCAAGTTTGTGCGTTTTTTCGGAATAAGGCACTATGGCCGGATCGTTGGGCGTGAGCGCGATGGTAAACACGAGGTTCCCGGTTATGGACTGGTGAATCGTTGTTACATTTTTCACCAGCATTTCTTTTTTGCCCGTGAACGTGGCTTCGAAACAGGACAGGCTCCTGGCCTTTCTCCTGATAAGCCGGGTTACCTGGTTTTCGAAGGAAACAGTTACTGTGATGGTCCTGGTACCTTCGTTTAAAAACAGGATATTCGACGCCAGCGCGAATCCGACCCTGGCAGTCTTTTTAGTTTTGGGATTTCCGAACGTAAACCAGCTTTTATCAGCCGTAACTAACTTAGCTCCTTCACCATTTTCCGAATTTGCAACCGGGAATGCCTTCAGCGGGCCCGTTGATTCTAATAATGCATGCTGGGCCTTGATTGCGGCAACCGTGGCTTTATTCAGCACCACATCATCAGCAAGCGAATAGCTGATGTCCTTGCCTGTAATGTCTTTGCCTCCTTTAAAAAGAATTCCTTTGGTAAGCAGTTGTTGCTGCACGGTTTTCTGCAGTTCGAAGGTAAGGTGTGCGTTATCGGGCTGAGGCGGCTTGTTTTTGAGTTGGAGCGTATCTTTAAAATAGAAATCCAGGTGCTTCTGGGTGTATCGGTTCAAATCGTTCTGCGCCGTTTCGAAAAGTTTGATGAAGGACAGGAACAGGCCGTAATGTGGGCTGTGGTCCGGAAAATCAGTTAGGGTTTTTTCAAAAAGTTCGCCTGCTTTCAAAGCAATGCTTGCAACACCTTTCAGAATGGAATCAATAGTGCTGTTAAAAAGGTTATGATTTATGATGTAAATGATCTTTTCGTAATCACTGCCCGTGGCCGGGATGGTAAGGTTGAGATCAGGGAAAACCGGTTGCCACACATCCGATAACTGCGTACGACTGAAATCTGCTTTACTTGCAACTTCGATGGGGGCTATGCTGTCCAGTTCAGTAATGGAATAATTGAGCAGGCCAGCTGTTTTAAAATTCTGGAAAAATTTTTCATCCAGGTTAGCCAGTGGCTGCCGCAGCCTTATGCGTATAATGTCGGTGAGGGTTTTCTTATAATCGTTGTCGGGTAAAAGCAAAAGCTGGTCGTCAATACTTTTTAAAAGTGAAAAAATAACATCGAAAAGGAATTTAAGCTGTTGCCTTGCAATGTTGTCGCGTTGGGGTTGGGTTGCCTGGGCGGCCAGTGTTATATTTTTATAAAGCAGTTTTTTATAATCGCTGATTTTTTGGCTATCGAGGTGCACAAGCGTTGCCAGTGTAACGCTTACATCCATCATCATAAGCGGTTTCCAGGAACCGTCGGCCACATTGTTTTCGTTGTAATAGTTAAGGTACCCGGCATATCGCTTTGCAAACAGGATCAGGTCGGAGGGCGCACGTTCGTCCACATCGGCAAAATGCACATCAAGGGCGGCAAGCACGCGGTTTAGCTGGCTTGTACCTTCTCTGTTCAACGGGTTTTTATCAGTGCATGCCATAATTATATTTTTTAAATAGATGATTTTTCAAACCTGGTTCAGACTTTTCTTTTATGATCTAAACCACTGCAAACATTGCATTAACGTAAGTCGGTTCCTTCTTTTTTGTAAAACGGGAACACGAAATTAAACCTGGTGTTGGTGGCACTTACCGTGTAATCGATGCTTATTACTATGCGGCCTTCCAGTTCGCCGGTATCGTCGAGTTCAATATTGTTTACTTCGATGCGGGGTTCGTAATAAAGGATGGCTGTTGAAACCAGGTCCTTGATGTATGTTTTGAAGGTAGTGGTGAGCGGTTCGAACAAAAGTTCATCGAGGTTGCAGCCATAATCGGGTCGCATCACCCTTTCGCCGGGGCGGGTAGTGAGCAGGATTTCGAGGCTGCTTTGTATATCGTCAACATCGCTCAGCATCGCTACTTCAGCCGCTTTGTTGCTGAATGCGGGTGGAAAACCCCAACCTGTTCCCAGGAATGATTTTATTGGTTTACTCATGTTTTATCCTCCAATTATTATTGTAGGGCATCCTATAATGATCACCCCGCCGTGTGCTGTGCTGTCGCCCATACGTGCTGCCGGCGATCCGCCTATCATAACCGTTCCCGATCCGGCTGCAATGGTATCGGGTGGTCCTGTGCAGGTTAACATGTCGCCTACCCGGGCTGCCGGTAAACCACCGATAAGCACGGTAGGGCAGCCGGCGGGTAAAACAGGTCCGCCAACATGGGGAACCGTTCCTGTAATCAT
>CAYNVK010000001.1:22791-29321 GCA_964400395.1 uncultured Lentimicrobiaceae bacterium
ACACTTCCTTGAATGGTCATTGCTCCGCTGCTGCTTACCGTGGTTGAACCACCGCCTTCCATTTTTAATTCGCCATCGGCTTTTGCTGAAAGTTGAGGTGCAGAAATAGAAAGGGTTGTAGCGGCTTTAAGAGTGAGCGCAGTTGCTGATTCAATCGTAATGCCCGACTGCTCCATCACAATTTTGTTCGAGTTCGAATCGGTGAGTTTTATGCTTTTTTCGGTATCATTCATCACGAAAATGTGGCCGCCGGGGGTTTGAATGGTGATGCTCTTTTCACCATCGTCAATCAGAATTTTTATTTCCGAACGCGACACATATCCTTTTTTGTCGTTTGCGCTTTCGGGTTGGAGCGGCGCCGCGTTCTTGCTGCTGTGGAGCATACCCAGTATTACCGGCTGTGCGGGATTGTTATTCATAAATCCCACCACAACTTCATCCCCGACTTCAGGCATAAAGAAAGTGCCCCTGTTGTTGCCTGCATCCAGGGTAGCTAAGCGGGCATAAACACCGTCTTCCTGGTTGCTCACCATCGGGAGCCTGAGTTTTATCCTGAAATCACCGTCAGCATCAATAATATCGGTAATAATGCCGGTCTGTAATCCTCCCAGGCTGTTTAAATCACCGCTTCCGGAGGTTTCACTCAGCGGGTTGATCTGCTCCGTAAAGAAGTTTTCGTCCCAACCCAGTGTGGCGGTTGTGGTCCAGTCGCCATCGCTGTAATCGTGCTGAATGGCCGAAACAAACGCATTTCCATTGAAATTGGCGCCCAACCCCTGCAGCGTTACAAAATCGCCTGCAATAACCGGCTGCGCAACCCTACCGAAAAATTTCACCCTGCCTTTGATTTTTGACAGCACCTCGCGGATCTTTTTGGTTTTGGCCAGCGCCTGTTGCTCTGTGGTTTCTTTTTTACCGCCGGCACGGATGGTGGTGGTTTGTCCTGTACCTAAATCGTCGGTGGATATTCCACCGGGATTGGACAGGTTGAGTGCGGCATTTTCGGTTTCAAGTTCCTGAGTGCTGTAGTTCCACGATTGCAAAACCACACTTCCTGACTGTGCCCGTGCATCCATGGAGCCGTCGAACTCAATAATATTGTTGCCGAATTCAAAAACAGGCAGGTTGCTCCCTGTTGGCGTGGCCTCCATTTTCTTAATCCGGGTTTCGCCATTATTCAAAATGCACATCAGGCCTGCGGCATCCAGCCTGCTGATCATAAAATCCCAGTCGCTGCTGTTGTACTGTACCAGTTGCTTGTGCGTTACCGTAGCCGGGCTGATGTTGGTGTTCGCGATGCCATAATTACCCAGCAGGGTTTCTGCAACATCGCTTGCCGTAATGTTGTTGTAATGTTTGCTGTTTTTATCCAGCGTCATTTTTACAGCTTCATCGCGGCATTCAACTACCAGTAGCCCCCCATTGTCACTGGCTTTTTGGGTATTCGAAATAATGATGCCTTTAAAAACGCTTACGTTATTCGAATCGTAACCCAGGCTGATCCCGATGGTTTTGCCGGGCAGGAAAACATTACTGCTGCTTACACTGAAATTGGCTGCTTCGGGTTCGCCATCAACAATCACAAGGCACGCACGGGTAATCCTGTTTATTTCCTGGTAGGTTTCGATGCTGACTATTTCGATAGATCCGGAAACAGCCGTGCCGTCGACCAGCAGTGAATAGGTTACCAGTCCGCCAATTTCGTTACTCGTGTTGTTTACTTCGGGCATACCTTATTTTTCGACAGGTGGGAAATAGATTTTTGTTCCGCTTTTAATCTTTCTGAAACCATCGAGCTGGTTAAAAGCTGCAACCGGCAACAGGTAATGTTGTTGCTTATAAATGTTGTGCGTCATCAGCGATAAACGGTCACCGGCTTTTACAATCCGCTCGTGGGTAACATCAGGACTCTGTTTGTTTTCGAGGGCTTTGCGCAGATCTTCTTCAATGGTGCCTTTAAATGTGCACTTTGCTACTGCCCTGATTGGGGTGCCATCTGATTTGAATAGTTTATATTCAATATCCAGATTTATCAGCACACATTTAAACAACAGTGTTCCCCAATGGATTTTCAGGTAATACGGACGATGAATTTCTTTCCGGTATTCGATAATGTTTTTTCGGAAAGCATCAATTTCATCTGCTACCGATTTCGGTTTTTCGAATGGATTTGCGACGGCAATATTTAAAACCGAAGCCTCCTTTATTACCCCGGTACTGTCGAACAGGAAATCGAAACTGATCTCCTGGGCCGTTATTTTGTTAAATTTCAGTACAGGCATCGACGTGCCGGGGGCCTGCGTATCCGAAAATTCAATCCGGTGCCTGGTGGTGTAGGTTTCGGGATTAATAGTTACCTCGAAAGCATTCCCTACAGGGCTCGAAAATCCCTTATCGGAATATGACTGAATCCTTAGCTTTTCCTGTTTGCCAAATCCGCTGGTTATCATCGCTCACTTTTTTGTTGAAGTAGTTTCAGCACATTTTCGGTTACTTCCCTGGCAATTTCTTTTTTGAGCTTTGCCAGGTCGGCAGCGCGTGGGGTAGTTGCCTGTGGCTGGTTATTGCCATTTGAAACTACGGCCCTGATTGCCAACTCTTTAATTTCGATGGGCATACCTCAGTTTTGTTTAAAATGAAATACTTCCGGCAGCCGAAATAGCGCCAGCTGCCAGGCTCTCAACACTGATTACATTGAAAAACTGGTAGCTAAGCGTGATCGATTCAACAACAACCGAATTTTCCTGGGCGTTAAAGTTGCTGATGGTCCACTTTTTAGGAATGGCATTCACCACATACCAGGCTTGCACGGGCACATGCGAACTGTTAAGCAGCGCAATGGTGATGTTAACAGGTTCAAAAACAAAGTTTTCGAAAGCATTCTGGCACCAGAGTATAATGCCTGATCCCATAAACATGCCACGCTTCAGCACCAGGTCGCTGTATCGCGCCCGCTTGGGCAGCCTCCAGGTAAAGCGGTTTTGTCCGCCTTCGGTATACGTGTCCATTTCCATTTCCACATCCAGTCCGCTGACTTCCTGGAAACGGAAATCATTGGGCGTTTGCGGAAACAACTGGAACGTAACCAGGAAATGAAATCCAACCGGTGGGTATCCGAACATTATCCTTCGTTTTGAATGACTAAGCCTTCGTGAGCTATTTCAATGGTTTCAATGGCTACCTCGTTGCCATCAGATTTAAGATCGGTCGACTGTACTTTTACCGGCCAGGCCTGTTTTATTTTCCATACTACCACCGGCTCATGCTTTTCGTTGAGCAGCGAAATGGTAAGGTCGCGGCGCTCAATGGTGTTCAGTGCCACGGTATTCCACCACTTGAAGTAATCGTTATCGCCTTTAAAAGTGCCGCGTTTCATGGTGATGTTCGAAAATTTCTGCATCCCGGGCATCTTTATTTTGTGGTATTCAGGACTCGCACCATCTCGGTATTCGATAACTTCGGTCGAAACTTCGAGGCCTGTAACTTCGGTAAACCCGATTTTTGCACCGCCCCATTCAACCTGGAAATGAAATTTTGGAATTGGATAATTTGCCATTGTATGTCGTTTTTAGATGATTGATTTCAACTTGTTTTAGTATTCGATCAGGATTCCTGCAGCTTGTGCATAAAGCGGAGTATGATAAATTCGGCCGGACGAACGGCAGCCATACCTATTTCAACTATCAGCCTGCCTTCAAGTATATCCTGGGCAGTCATAGTCTGTCCCAAACCACACTTTACAAAAAATGCATGCTCCGGCTTGGCTCCCGCCAGGGCTCCCTGGCGCCAAAGTAGGGTAAGGTAGTTTTCGAGCATGGCGCGTACCTTCACCCAGGTGTTGGCATCGTTGGGTTCAAATACAAACGGGAAGGTTGCCTTTTTGGCCGATTCCTCAACCATAATAAACAGGCGGCGTACCGAGACGTACCTCCATTCGTTGCTGTTCCCGTCGAGAGTGCGGGCGCCCCATACCAGTATGCCTTTGCCGTTGAAAGCACGGATGGCATTCACCGATTTACCCGAGCCAGGATCCATATTCATTTCACCTTGTTCGTCGTCAGTTATAAAATCGGTAGTTTCGTACACTGAATTTATCGAAACATTGGCTGGTGCTTTCCATACTCCCCTCGATCCATCAACCCGGGCATATACGCCGGCAATGGCTGATGAAGGGGGTAGGGTAGGGCTGAGTTTTTTAAGCGCATCGAGCGAGGCATAATATGCTTCGAGGTCAATTTTGGCAGGCAACACATTTGTTTTTAGGTCGGCCAGTTTCGAGGTTACCGCTGGGCCTGCATCAAGCAGGATGTTAACATCAATGGCAGATTCCTGGTAAGCAAAATCGAAGGTGGTTTTCAGATTGGGATAATAGGCTGCTCCGTAATTCAGGTTATCGTTCGATGTAAAGCCAGGCGTGCCAGGTGCGCCACCGCCCCTGAAGTTAACAATGGTAGCATTGGTTGTGCTTTCCTGTTTGTAAACATCTATTAACGTGAAACGATCCTGCAAATCGGCACACTGCTTAAGCGCCAGTGTTACCAGCGAGTAGTAATTGGCCCCGTTGCTGATGCCTTGTCCTTCGGGGAATATGATCAGTGTAGGCTCATCGAAGGCAGCCAGAGCAGTAAGTCCTTTTTGCAGCTTGGTATTGTCGATGGTTGCTTCGGCGCTGGTTTTGGCTATCGAAACAATGTAGCAGGGACCGCCGCCGTTTTCGAAATACAACCTGAGCGCATAATACATGATGTGCAGCGATGGCTTGGTTCCGGTTTTAAACCCGGCTTGTGCCGATTTCAGTACAGCCTTGCCATTTTCGGTTTTCCTCACAAGGTTCACCTCTATATTGGTTTCATTGTCAGCCTTCCCGAAGAAATCTTCGTACTCTTTCAGCGAAAAGATTTTGGTTGGTTTTTCGGTAAGGTCGGTACCATCGTAGTCGGCTGCCTTTTGCGTGTAACCGATAAAAGCAGGTACAGCGGTTGATACCTGGGCAACCGAAGGGGGTAAGGTAGGAATCTCCGTTACGTAAACACCGGGGGTTCTGATTGCTGTTTCATTGATTTGTGACATAATATTTACGTTTTAGATGAATGTTAATTATTGCTTTATAATCAGGGAGTGATGTTATTCTTTTTGCTTAAACCGGATCAGATACTCTTTTCCGAGTATGGTATTGTCGTCGGCAGCAACCGCACTTTTCCTGAGCAGGCTGAACTGGTTAGCAAGGTTTTTCTGAAATGAGATTGACACCAGTGCAAAGCAGTTTTCGCCCGCCGTGTTGCGCACAACATCTGACTGGTTCACAAATTGCACCTGGTCGGTTACATGTTTCCAATATTGGGTTTTGGTGGTATTTTGCGGGTTGCCGGGGCTGCTTTCTTTTATGGCTTCAAATGTCAGGTTGCCCGTGTTGGTAACAAGCATGCCCGGTTTATACGTTTCGCTGTTTTTGTAAGCTGGTATTTTAGCCGAAAGCGAAAGCAGTGCATCTTTTTTATTACCACTGTCGTTGCCAAAACGTAAAATGCCAGGGTTTGAATAATACAGGCGCAGGTTCGAACTGTCAAAAAAGCGCGCTGAATTCACCATGATCCTGAAAGAAAGCATGTCGTTTTCGTTAAAACCTACCAGCGGCTTATTGATAATATTTACTTTAGGGCTTCCGCCAGTTGAATCAATGCTGGCAATGGTTTGAACAAAGCACAGCAGTTTATTGTGTTCCGCTTTCAAACTCAGGCGGTAGCCATGCAGCTTTTGAGCTGTAGTTTCATCAGGCTCAATGCTGATATCCCGCAATATCTCAGCTTTATCCCTGTACGCGTCGTGCAGAAATTCGATGCTGAAAAGCCTGGCATAGTTGGTTACTATCATTGCTGGAATTTGATTTTGTCGTCAATAACAACCTGTGTAATCAATGGGGCTTCGGAGCTTTCGAGGGCTTCGTCAATAACCACCATACGCATTTTGTAGGCAACAGAAGGAATGTATTTGCCACCCAGCATCGACCACAGGTGATGCAGCTGCTCGAGGCTGAGGTTAATAAGTTCGAAAGTGAGTTGTTCTATACCTGCAGGCAGGTCGGGAGAGCTGTCGCGTTCAAAAATGCGTTGCCGCTGGAAAAATCCGATCACCTTTTGTATTTTGACAATGGAGCCCTCGTAATTGGTGCCTAACTGGTTTTGGTTAGGCAGGTAAGCCCCAAAAATGATACTTACATTTACATGAATGGGCGGGTTTTTATAAATTACCGACTGGTCCCGTTTAAAGAAATTTTCCGGGTTCCGGAGCAGCACCTCTTCTTCTATATTTATCAGCGAAAGCAATACATTCGATTCGCTTACACCGGCATCGTTCAGGGTAGCAATATTGCCAAGTATTACCCTGGGAGTTCCGTTGGGCGTAAAAAATGCCGTATTGATTTTTGAAGAAATATATGTCAACGCCTGAGTAATCATAAAGTCCTGATTTTTATAAATTTTGTTATCCTGGTTTTCATACCTGCTCCCGGCAACTACCTTAATCTGAATTTC
>CAYNVK010000001.1:29421-34009 GCA_964400395.1 uncultured Lentimicrobiaceae bacterium
GTCTCAATCCAGCATCCGATCCTCTTTCCTCATCTCCCGTTTAAGCGATTCAAGCACATCGTGATATGCAATCAGCTGGTTTCGGGCATAAGCATTAATCGCCGAATGGTGGATTGCATTCAACACGGTGGAGCCGGATACCTCGTACCTGGCCGAAATCTCATCGATTTCTTCCTTCGAAAGGCTGTTTTTCTGAGGTAGGTAAATGTTCCAGAGATGAAGCCTTTCTTCGGGATCAGGTACCGGGAAATGAACAATTGCGTTGAACCGGCGCAGAAATGCAGGGTCAATGTTGCTCTTGTCGTTCGATGCCAGTATCACAAGGCCGTCGAAATCTTCGATGCGCTGCAGCAGGTAGGCTGTTTCCTGGTTGGCATAGCGATCGTGGGCGCTCGAAATGCTGGTACGTTTTCCGAACAACGCGTCTGCTTCATCGAAAAACAATATCCAGTTTTTGTTTTCGGCTTTTTGGAACACCTTTTCGAGATTCTTTTCAGTTTCGCCTATATATTTAGAGACTACCTGCGAAAGGTCGATTCTGTATACTTCTTTTTTGAATTGTTTGCCCAGCAAGGTAGCCGTAAACGTTTTCCCTGTGCCCGGAGGTCCGTAAAACAAGGCTTTGTATCCGGCTTTAAACATATGCTGCAGTCCCCAGGCTTTCACCATATTGTCGTGGTGCGCAAGCCAGTTTTGTATGGTACCCACTTCGGCCATGGTGGTTTTGTTAATAACCAGGTTATTCCAGCCCAAATGTGTCGTGATGGGTTTGGCCGGGAATTCAGTACTTATCTGCGGCTGGCCGGGCACGTCGGCATGCAGCTTTTCGAGGATTTCGGAATTGATGATTATTCTCCCGCTCCACAAGGGTTCTCCTTCCTGCACACTTTCAATCTGAAGGATATGTTGAGCTGCCAGCGGCTGGCCGGGATTAAAAAACTGCATCACCTTTAATCTTTCGTGCAGGTTTGTACCGGCAAGCAGGAATAATATTGTTTCGCCGGTAGGTATAAATCCCCGGTGATGTGTTCCCTTTACCCCTCCCAGTTCGGGTAGGTCGGCTCCATTGGGGTACAACCCCGAAATAATTTTATCGAAATACCCGGGCACCAGGTAAGGAAGCATGGCAATGAGGCATATAAGTTCCTCTGCAGCTGTGAGTTTAACACCCAGGCCCTTGCTGATGAAATCGGTTTTAAAATCATAAACTGTTTTCACAGGAATTGCTTTGTTGGATCCGGTTGCGGTTTCGTCAAGTTCCCTGAGCCTGGTAATGATCAGGTTACCAAGTTGTGCTAAAAGAGTTTTCCAGCTTTGTGTCGAAATGGAGAGCATACGTTCAGGGAGGGAATCAATCGGTTATTTTTAAGGCCGGTATGCGTAAAATCGAATTTTATAAGGTCAGGTATTGACCATGCTGGAACCCAGGTGAAGGGAATAACTGATATTTTGTAGCACGTATGAAAAAGATATCTTCAATATAACCTGGCTTTTTATGCCGTCAACCGAATCTATGTGTTATAAATACCAGTGATCCTGATCAGTAAAAGTTACAAAATTAACTCAAGCTGATTGTTAACATCACCATGTGCCGGAATAATCGGATGTTGGACCTTTAGAGTAAAGGCCGATGACCGATGTTCCGGATAAAGAAGTATAGCCTGAAAGGGTATTCTTACAAACAGATTGTACAAGGTACCCTATGAAATTTCGGGAGGAGTTTTTGCTAAGTGTTACTGCAGGTTCTGATAGTCGAATTGTAAGTTTCAATTTTCGGGCTAATCAACCACATCAATTGTATGAACGCAATAAACATCTTTGGGTATTATGATCTGCACTTGAAAACAAACCATAGTAAAGTATTTGTGATATTAAACAATTGATATTTTTTTTTGTTTGCCCGGTCGGCCAGGGCCTAAAATCAGTATTTGGAATGGTCTGATGATAAAATGAAGATACTGGCATTCGCCATTGATCGGTTTATAATTTAATTGATTGATTATTATTAGGATATAAGATAATTATAATGAAAGAAAATTAAATATTCGGCAAAAAGCAATGTTAGTTACAATAAATTGGACAACGAGGGTATATGCTAATTAACTTTACATTAACGTAACATTAACATTTACAGCGTAGTAACGAAAATAATGACGTTATTTCCACAGCAGTGAAGTTGCCTCCTGGTGGAAATTGAATCGAGACTTAGTAATTTCTTATTCCGGAAGTAGTTGTTTGTCAGAAACGGAGTTTTGCAAACCTCAGCAACAATTGTTTCTGTCCCACACTTTCGAACATAACCGAAGCCTTCTTATTCGGACCTGATCCTTCAACACTCAACACCTTGCCTTTACCAAACGTAGCGTGTTCAACCATCATCCCGGGAGCGATTTTATCGTAATCATCATTTCCGGCAGCGGCCGCTGATTCAGCTGGCGCGTCTTTCTGGTAACTGCCTACTTTTTTAAAATTTCCGGCTGGTGGTGGTGTTGGCTTGGGTGCCGGGTTTGCCGACTGCTGCACCTGTTTTGGAGGATAGGAGGGCTTTGGCGATTTTGGTTTCACTTCCTCGGTCAACCGGTTCCATTTGGCCCGGGCAGGTCGCTCCACGTAGCGATCGTCAATTTCGTCGATAAACCGGCTGGGTTCCGACAAGGTTAGCTGCCCCCATTTGTAGCGGCTTTCGGCATACGAAATGGTGGCCTTTTTTTCGGCTCGTGTAACTGCCACATAAAACAGGCGACGTTCTTCTTCCAGGTCGGCGCGCGAGTTAATCGACATAAACGACGGAAACAGGTTCTCCTCGAGGCCGGCGATAAATACATAAGGGAACTCGAGCCCTTTGGCCTGGTGAATGGTCATGAGCGAAACGCGATCTGTATCCGTTTTATCATCGGTATCCTGGTCGGTGAGCAACGAAACTTCCTGCATAAACTGGTCGAGGTGGCGTACTTCGCCGGTTTCTTCGCCGGCAGCAGGTTCGCGTTCAACAAATTCCTGTACGGCATTCAGCAGGGCTTCAATATTTTCCATCCGGGCCTGCCCTTCAATGGTTTTATCTTCGTCAATATCTTTAATCACACCCGAAGCTTTGGCGATATACTCGGCCAGGTCGAAGGCGCTGCGCGTATTGAGCTGGGCGCCGAACGACAGAATCATAGTGATAAAATTATTGATGGCAGTGGCAGTTTTACCGGCAATCCCCAGTTGATAGTGCGTATGGTTCACAATGATTTCCCATATCGGCAGGTTGGCCTGCCCGGCCAGCAGTGTAATTTTCTGCATGGTTGTTTCGCCTATGCCGCGATGCGGGTAATTAATAATCCTCCGCAATGCTTCCTCGTCGAGCGGGTTTACAGCCAGGCGGAAATAGGCCAGCAAATCCTTTATTTCCTTACGACTGTAAAATGATAAGCCGCCATAAATGCGGTATGGAATATTCAGGCGCCGTAAGGCTTCTTCGAGTGAACGCGATTGGGCATTGGTACGATACAAAATTGCAAATGCATCGTTACGCAGCTGCTCGTTCATTTTTATTTCGAAGATGCTGTTTGCTACCATCACACCTTCTTCGGTATCGCTGGTTGCTTTTATAATTTTAATGGGCTGCCCGGCTTCGTTGTCGGTCCACACCTCTTTCTGTATCTGGTCCTTGTTGTTGGCAATAATGCTGTTTGCAGCCTGCACAATACAGTTGGTTGAGCGATAATTCTGCTCCAGTTTAAAGAGTTTATATTCCGGGTAATCGACCCTGAAGTTCAGGATATTCTGGATGTTGGCACCCCTGAAAGCATAAATACTCTGTGCATCGTCGCCCACCACGCAGATATTCAGGAAACGCGATGCCAGTTTTTTAACAATGATATATTGTGAGAAGTTGGTGTCCTGGTACTCATCAACGAGGATGTACCTGAATTTGTCCTGGTATTTGTATAACACTTCATCATGATCGCGTAGCAGCACATTGGTATTGAACAGCAAATCATCAAAATCCATGGCTCCCGATTTGAAAAGTCTGTTCTGGTAGCGGGTATAAATCTGGCCGATATAGGGTTTCTTGGCCTGCCGGTCCTGTTCCATGATCTCCGCGTTGTTGTTGTAATCTTCGGCATTAATCAGGTTCGATTTGGCTGCTGAAATCCGCGAAAGCACATTGTTAGCGGCATATTCTTTAACATCGAGTTGCAGTTCTTTCACAATATTACGTATCAGGCTCTTGCTGTCGTCGCTGTCGTAAATGGTAAAATTGGCAGGGTAGCCAAGCAGGTGCCCGTCGCTTCTGAGTATTCGGGCAAACACAGAGTGAAACGTGCCCATCCACACATTTTTTGCCTCGGTTCCTACTATCTTCACAATTCTGTCCTTCATTTCGCGGGCAGCCTTGTTGGTAAAAGTGAGACAAAGTATATTAAAGGGATCGACACCTTTTTTTATAAGATGAGCAACCCGGTATGTTAACACCCTGGTTTTACCTGAACCGGCTCCGGCAATTACCATCACGGGGCCTTCAGTGCATGCAACTGCTTTGCGCTGTGTTTCGTTTAATTCGTCGAGTATGTTATGGCTCAATGTATATGTTCTGTTTTAA
>CAYNVK010000002.1:0-26191 GCA_964400395.1 uncultured Lentimicrobiaceae bacterium
TTTATTTCAAAAGTTTCGCCATCGAACTCGCCGTAGGAGTAATGTTTTACCCAGTCGCCAAGGATGATGCAACGTGCTTTTTCTGACACATTAAAAATGGTGGGTATATGGCGGTGGCCAAAAACAAAGTAATCGATTTCGGGATTTTGCTTCGCGGTTTCGGTCGAAAATATACGCAGGAACTCCTTGTCGGTTTCGAAGAAGTTTTCATCCTTATCCTGCTTGATCATATTCGAAATACGGCTACCGCGCGAGAAGTAGAGCCCCATTTTTATACCGATATCCGGATGCAGCCATCGGAACAGGAACTGGTTGAATTTCGACAAAAATACTTTTTTCAGAAATTTATACCCATGGTCGCCGGGGCCCAGGCCATCGCCATGAGCGAGGAAGAATTTACGGCCTTTGAGGTCTATAACCTGCGTATCATCATGGATGGTAACCCCTGATTCTTCATCCAGGTAATTAAAAGCCCAGAAATCGTGGTTGCCTTTGAAAAAATGAACCGGGATGCCTTTTTCGGTGATTTCGGCCAGCTTGCTGAATAAGCGGGTATAGCCCTTGGGAACTACATTTTTATACTCGAACCAGAAATCGAACAGGTCGCCCATCAGGTAAATAGCTTCCGCGTCCTGCTGAACCATATCGAGCCAGCGGATCAGCTTTTTTTCCCGTACCAGGCTGCTCTTCCTGTCGGGAATGCCCAGGTGAAAATCGCTGGCAAAGTATATTTTGGTTTTTGTTGAAATCATGCGGGGGTTAAGTTTTGGTTTTAGATATTTTTCCTGATCATTTCTTCCAGTTCCCTCAAAGGCGGGTTATGGGCAATAATACGGCCATCTTTCCCAATGAGCATAAGCTTTGGCAGCGATTTTACCATATAGGTTCTGCAATATTCCGATTTCAGCCCGCTGGTATCAATTACCTGTGTCCAGTATGCTTTGTCGAGCATATAAGCGCGTTTCCAGAGTTCTGTATCCGAGTCCACCGATATGGCAAAAATTTCGAACCCGCCATCGTGGTTACGGGTATAAACAGGGGCCAGGTTCAGGTTGGTTTGCCTGCAAAGCGCGTTCCAGCTGCTCCAGAAATATACCAGCGTAAGTTTTCCTTTGAGCGAAGAAAGTTTTACCACGGTGCCTGATGCATTTGGCAGGCTGATTTCGGGTGCGGGCATGCCTGGTTTCAGGATGGCATTGTGGGCTTCCAGTTCGGCCTGGTCAGCTTTAAAGGCCAGCATCCGCAGGTGGAAATCGTTTACCATGCTGTTTTCGGGATAGCGGCGATAAAGCGAACTGTCGAGTTGCAGGAATAATTCCGGGTGTGTATCCTCGGAGAGTACCGGATTAGGCCCGAAATTTTCGCCAATCACCAGCAACGATGCGAGCGATGTCAGGTTTCGTTTCACAAAACCGGACACGCTTTCTTTCTGCCTGTTGAAAATCTGCAGGTAGGCCTCATCGAGCCGTGGTTTCAGTAAGGCGAAATCCTTGTTTCCGCGTTTATCGGCAAAAACTTCCGAAAGCGAATCGACCTGACTGAGGTTAGCATTGGTAAAGCGCTGGTATTCGGCATATAATTCCGAATCTTTCGATCCGCTAACATGGTAATTGTTGCGCAGGTGCTGGCCATTGCCGGTTAAGGTAATGATCTGATTCGGGGCGAGTACCAGCGTAATTTCCTGCCCGTTGCGAAGTTTGAGGGTATAAAAACCGGGTTGTTTCACCGGCAGGGTTATACTGAATTTACCCGATCCATCGGTGAAAACAGAATCGAACAGCGGCTTGCTGGCGGGTAAAAGGTGGTAAATATAAATTGGCTCAACGGCAGTATTGGTAAAGGTTCCCCCGATGGTGACTGAATCTTTGGACATAGAATTGCATCCCTGGAGAACTAAAAAACTGAGAAACAGGATGAAAATCGAAATTTTGTATTGCATGTATATGTTACGGCTGGAAGCACAAATGTCGGGAAAAAATAAATGCTTCTGATGGACAGGCATCCTTAATTGTAGCGGTGATTTTGTTTTTGATTATTTTTAACACAACAACTTCACCCTATTTGTTTACTTTTAACCTTGTTTTAGAATACGGGACTGTTTAAATTTGCTACATATGTACAACAAGTTGAGAGAAAGACAGAAGACAGAAGACGGAAGACGGAAGACGGAAGACCGAAGACCGAAGACTGAAAACCGAAGATAAGGCAAAGTACAATCGCCCTTCTCCGTTTCGCCCCTCTCCCCATCGCCCATCGCCCTTCTCCGTTTCGCCCCTCTCCCCATCGCCCATCGCCCCTCAATGGCAAATTATAATTAAAAAAGTCTAAAAATATGAAACTACGTTTACTCCTTCTCCCGATCGTTTTGTTGTTGTTATGCTGCCAGGTAACCGAAGCGCAGAAGGTAATCCTGTTGCAGAAACCGGGTAAAACGAAATGGTTTATGTATGCAACCGGCGACAAAATTGCGTTGCGGATGGGCGAACCTGAGTTTAATGTTGCTGGTCAGATAACGTATATTGATGATTCCGTTTGTACCGTTGATCATAATTATACTTTTGCGCTGTCGAAAGTGAATGATGTAATCCGTACCCGTCATTTCCTGAACGGGGCCTGGCGTACGCTGTACCTGGCCTCGCTGGTTTACCTGGGCGGAAGCATGTTTAACCATGCCATTAACGGCGAGGAACCCCTGGTTGACAGTACAGTGCCCTATGTAAGCGGATCACTGGCTGTTGCTGGTACTATGGCGCTGCTGTTCCGTTACCGGCACTGCAAAATGGAAAAAGGATGGCACATGAAAGTGCTCGACTTCGATATTTACAAGGAAAAATACCAGCCAAAGCAATGATTAAGCATAGCCGGATGTGAGTTTTGGAAACTCCCGGCAGAAAAACATTCCAGGTACTTTACGTGTTATTTTGTGCCAGGCGGTGGATAAATAATATCTACTTTTGCAGCTGTTAATCTTTACCAATGCATTTCAATCTTCTTCAAAAAGCCATCAGCGGCCTTCATCTGAACCTGGATGAAGGTGTAAAATTATATACCGAAGCTTCTACTGCCGAACTCATGTTTGCCGCCAACCAGGTGCGTAACAGACTTCATCCGGATAAAAAGGTAACCTGGCTTATCGACCGCAATGTTAATTATACGAACGTGTGTATGTCGGGCTGCCAGTTCTGTAATTTTTACCGGGGTGCCAACCACAAGGAAGCTTACATAACCACCATCGACCAGTACAGGGAAAAAATTGACGAGCTTTTTGCCCGTGGCGGCGAACAGTTGCTTTTCCAGGGAGGCATGCACCCGAAACTTGGTCTCGATTTTTATACCAGCCTTTTCCGCCAGCTGAAACAACTGTACCCGAAACTGAAACTTCATGCGCTGGGTCCGCCCGAAGTAGTTCATATTTCGCAACTCGAAGGAATCAGCTACCACGAAACACTGGTGCAGCTGATTTCTGCCGGTCTCGACAGCCTGCCAGGCGCCGGAGCCGAAATACTTGCCGACAGGGTGCGGAGTAAAATCTCAAGAAACAAATGTACTGTTGAACAATGGCTCGATGTGATGCGCGAGGCACATAAACTGGGGCTCACCACTTCGGCTACCATGATGTTCGGGCATATTGAAACCGTTGAGGAACGCATTCAGCATATGATTTATATCCGCGAAGTGCAGGACCAAAAACCTGCCGGCGCCACAGGATTTATTTCTTTTATTCCCTGGCCATTTCAGGATGAAGGTACTTCGTTGCGTAAAATTTATGGCATAACCAATTCGGTAACTTCCGAAGAATATGTGAGGACGATAGCCATCAGCAGGCTGATGTTGCCCAACATAAACAATATACAGGCTTCGTGGCTTACAGTAGGTAAGGATACGGCAGGTTTGTGCCTGCATGGGGGCGCTAACGATTTTGGATCGATAATGATTGAAGAAAATGTGGTTAGCGTTGCCGGTGCCAGTTATAGTTTCGACGAAAATGGCATTCAGCGGGCCATCCGCGAGGCAGGGTTCGAACCTCAGCTGCGCAACCAGCAGTTCGAGTTTTTAATGTATCCCTGATTCGATTAATTCGTTAACACGTTTCAGGATAATTCCGGTTGCGCCGCAGCCGTTTGCCACATAGCTTCTGCTGGTTGCTATGGCAGCTGCCAGTTCCGATTTATCATTCAGCAATATATTCACTTTTTTGATCAGCTCATCGGGCTTGGTAACCTCAAAGGCGCCGCCTTGCTCAATCATTTCCTGTGCCTCGTTAAACTTGTGGTAATTCGGTCCGAAAAACACGGGCAATCCAAATGCAGCAGCCTCAAGTATATTGTGAATACCGGCCCCGAAGCCTCCGCCGATATAGGCAAGCGTACCATATTGATAAAGCTGCGAAAGCATCCCTATGGAGTCAATGATCAGGATTTCGGCATTTTTTACTTCTTCGGCAGTGGAGTTCGAAAACCTTACAGCCGTTTTGCCTGCCCGCTGCATCAGCGACTGAATATGGTCTTCGCCGATCTCGTGCGGGGCAATGATAAACCGTAGTTTATTATTATTCTGGTAAATAAGTTTGAAAATAAGATCTTCGTCCGCCGGCCATGTACTTCCGGCTACCAGTACCTTATGGTTTGTTGAAAAAGCTTTTGCAATCTTTATCTCCTTAGGCTGTGCTGCCACGGCTGCAACCCTGTCGAATCGCGTATCGCCGCTTACCACCGCATTTTCGATGCCAATAAACTGTAAAAGCTCTTTTGAGTCTTCGGTTTGCACAAAAATCTGCGTAAAGCCTTTCAATATTTTCCGGGGCCATTCGCCATAGCCCTTAAAAAAATGCTGATCGGGGCGGAATATTGCCGAAACCAGTATAGTAGGAATTTGTTTCTGCTGAAGGTAATTCAGGAAGTTGAACCAAAACTCGTATTTGATATAGAAGACAATATCAGGCTTCACCGTATCTACAAAGCGGCGTACATTTGCCGGTGTATCCAGTGGCATGTACAGAATAAGATCTGCACCGGTGTAGGCTTTCCTCACTTCGAAGCCCGAAGGACTGAAAAATGTGAGTAAAACCAGGTAGTCGGGATGTTGCTCCCTGAAGGCTTCGATGATAGGCCGGCCTTGTTCAAATTCGCCCAGCGAGGCACAATGAAACCATGCAAGCTTGCGGTCGGACCGGTTGAAAGGCGGTTTTGAAAATACCTGGTTGAGCATGACCCAGTACCTCGAACGACCTTTTACCCATAAAGCCGCTTTTTTGTCGAATACAGCTGTAAGCCGGATCAAAAGACCGTAGCATATAATGAGGAAACTATAAAATTGCTGCATGGTTTTTAATCGGTTGGTAAGCTGTTAATTATGGTAATACCTGGGTTTGCTGGTTTCCGGTAATCCGGGATTTTTGTTGTCAGTTCTCAATGCCGCCCCTTTCGGGATCCGGCAACTGAATCCACCAGGAACTGCATTTTATGGAGTCGCCGATGGAATATGCGTGCAAATATACAAATCGTATTTTGCCAGCACCTGCTTTTGCAGATTTTTATCCGTTTAAGTGCGATTTGCTGTATTTAAATATGGCAAGAAACGCAATTAGATCGTTTACATTAAATATCTTTGCAGCGCAATTTTAATAACGACAAACAATTACAGATTATGCGAAAAATTTCGATGGTCGACCTCAGTGCGCAATATCAAAAAATAAAGCCTGAAATCGACAAAGCTATCAGTGAAGTTATCAATTCCACTGCTTTTATTAATGGTCCGGCTGTTAAAGAATTCCAGGTTGCTCTCGAAAAATACCTGGGTGTTAAGCATGTAATCCCTTGCGCCAATGGTACCGATGCATTGCAGATTAGTATGATGGCTCTTGGCCTGAAACCCGGCGACGAGGTTATTGCGCCTGATTTTACATTTATTGCTACCGCCGAAGTAATTGCTTTGCTGGGATTGACCCCTGTACTTGTTGACGTGCAACCGGATACCTTCAATATTAGCCCCGAAGCCATTAAAAAAGCAATCACGCCGCGTACCCGTGCCATCGTTCCTGTTCACCTGTTCGGGCAGGCTGCCGATATGGATGCCATCATGCAGATTGCCGAGGAGCATAATCTTTTTGTTATCGAAGATGCCTGCCAGTCCATTGGTGCCGATTACCTCAATAAAGATAATGAATGGAAGAAAACCGGAGCCATCGCACACGTGGGCTGTACTTCGTTTTTCCCTTCTAAAAACCTGGGTTGCTATGGCGACGGTGGGGCTATATTCACCAACAGCGATGAACTGGCCACCAAAATCCGTTCGGTTGTAAATCACGGGATGACAGTTCGATATTATCACGACGATATTGGAGTGAACAGCCGGCTCGACAGCATACAAGCTGCCATCCTTAACATTAAGCTTCAGCACCTCAACGAGTATGCCGCCGCCCGCCAGCAGGTTGCTGCTGCTTACGATAAAGCTTTCGGCGCACGTGCCGAACTGCAGATTCCTGCCAGGTCGCCCAAATCAACCCATGTGTACCACCAGTATACGTTGCAGGCTACCGGTGTCGACCGCAACAAACTCCAGGAATTCCTGGCCTCAAAAGATGTTCCGGCCATGATTTATTACCCGGTGCCTATTCACCTGCAGAAAGCATACCTCGATCCCAGGTACAAACAAGGTGATTTTCCGGTAACTGAGAAACTAAGCCACACTGTTTTCTCGCTGCCAATGCATACCGAAATGGACCAGGAGCAACTGGATCATATTATTTCCTCAGTGCTCGAATTTCTTGATAATTCAGGAAAATAAGCAGGAATAAAAAGCCTGGATTTAATCCATTCGTAATTTTTCGGGCAAAGTAAGGCCGGCTAAATAAACAGCCGGCTTTACATGTCCGGCGTTTGAACCGAAAATATTGAACAGGAATGACTGACAAAGGGTATTTTGCGCATCCTTCGGCTGTAATTGACGAAGGTTGCATCATAGGAAACGGAACACGCATCTGGCATTTTTCGCATATTATGCCGGGTTGCATCATTGGTGATGGTTGCAACATTGGTCAAAATGTGGTGATATCGCCCGATGTGGTGCTGGGTAAAAATGTGAAAATACAGAATAATGTATCGGTTTATACCGGTGTTGTTTGCGAAGATGATGTATTCCTGGGCCCGTCCATGGTTTTTACAAACGTGATAAACCCACGCAGCGCGGTGAACCGTAAAAATGAGTATGCCCGCACCTTTGTGCGCAAAGGGGCTACCATTGGCGCAAACTCAACCATTGTTTGCGGTATTGAGCTGGGCGAATTTTGCTTTATTGGCGCAGGGGCTGTGGTTACCAAATCGGTGCCGGCATTTGCCCTGGTAGTCGGTAATCCTGCAAGGCAAACCGGCTGGATGAGTGAATATGGGCATAAACTCAAATTTGGCCCCGACGGAAAAGCAACCTGCCCCGAAAGTAAGGTTACTTATGAACTTGTAAACGGAGTAGTTCACAAAGCTGAATAATACATCGCCATAACAATAATCAAATTATTACTATGGAATACCAGGCACTTTCGTCGCGATACCAGGACATGAAATACCGCCGCTGCGGGAAAAGCGGGATACAACTCCCCGAAATATCGCTGGGGTTGTGGCATAATTTCGGGAATACCGATCGCTTTGATGTGGGCAGGCAGATCATCCTGTCAGCTTTTGATCGTGGCATAACGCATTTCGACCTGGCTAATAATTATGGGCCTCCTCCCGGCTCGGCCGAACAAAATTTTGGCCGGATGATGCAAAATGATCTTCGCCCTTACCGCGATGAAATGATCGTATCAACCAAAGCAGGTTACCTGATGTGGCCCGGGCCTTACGGGGAGTGGGGTTCCAAAAAATACCTGGTTTCGAGCCTCGATCAAAGCCTGAAACGGATGAAACTGGATTATGTGGATATTTTTTATCACCACCGTCCTGATCCGGATACGCCACTCGAAGAAACCATGGCCGCACTCGATCTGATTGTCAGGCAAGGAAAGGCTTTGTATGCCGGCATTTCGAACTACCCGGCTGAGCTCACCCACAAAGCAGCTGCTATTTTAAAGGAAATGGGTACGCCCTGTCTTATTCACCAGCCGTCGTACAGTATGTTCAACCGCTGGGTCGAAGATGGGTTGCTTGATGTACTTGAACAGGATGGAATTGGTTGTATTACCTTTTCGCCCCTGGCACAGGGCATGTTAACCGATCGTTATCTGAATGGAATTCCATCCGATTCGCGTGCTGCCAAGCATGTTTTCCTTACCGAAGACCGGGTGGTGCTGATGTTGCCCCAGATCAAGAAACTGAATGAAATTGCCGCGGGTCGTGGACAAAGCCTTTCGCAGATGGCCATTGCCTGGCTGCTGAAAGATAAACGTGTTACCTCCGTGCTGATCGGAGCAAGCTCAGTTGCACAACTCGAAAATAACCTCGGTGCTTTGGGAAATAAAAAGTTCAGCAACAGCGAACTGCAAGCCATAGAAGAAGTGCTTGGCGCAAAATAGGCTACGTTTAAGCTAACAAAATGCCGTTTTTCGTTTTTTGCCCAGGGTGCCACGCTGGTGCATCTTTTGGATATATTCCGTTGCCAGCGGAACCTTGCAGGCGGTGCCGTTCATATCTACTTTCACTTTTCCGATCGCTGCCGCTACTCTCGCGGCATCGTGGCTGAGGGATTCGCAATATCCGCCGATAGTAATCACAAAGTTGTTCATGGTATGCCGTACCCGGTTTTTCTCGGTATGTATGGTTTTTGATATCCTTTCGAGTAAGCTCTTATACAGTGCAATATCAATTTCACGATCTGGTTTTATAGAAGCTATGCTGGCCAGCGTCGACCAGCCCGAACATGCAATATTTTCCCGGTCCGACTCAATCCATTGCAGGGCAAGCTCGGTGCCATACCGGCTTTCGGCAGCTACCCAGGCCACGGTAAACTCGCTGATCATATACCAATACGCTTGCCGAACCCAAAGTTGCAAATCGTCGCGTGTCATTTTATGCGGATCCGAAATAAGTCCTGCCAGGTACATGGCATCTGAATTACCGGTACCGAACAATTCAAGCGAAATCGTATAGTTCTGTTTTATTTTTTTCTGGATCTTTTTCAGGTCCTCCACTTTTACCCCGAAAAAGGGTTCGCGGGCGCCATGCCTGGTCAATGTATTTTTGATGCTTTCGTTGCCCATGGCTTTTAGTTGCTGCATTACTTCGTCAGTGGTCATGGCGGGGTGTTTTAATGGTAAAAAACAGTTTGATAGTGTAAAGGTTCAAAAAAAATACCCTGCACCGGTGGAGGTACAGGGTATTTCAAATAATGTTTTCAAAAGGTTAAGAAACTGTTTAAGCTTGTCAAATAAATACAATTAGTAGAGTAAAAGTTGGAAGACGCCTGCCTGACTGCGTCATCAGACAGGGAAGTATCCTGAATTGAAGTTCAGGTTTTAGGCCATTTTGGGCTATCACCCCTCGCCGGTTCTCCCATTCGCCCCTCATTAAGTTAAATCAACAATTTTAAACAAACTCTAAATCCCGCTTGCTTCAACTTCGGGAGCTATTTTTTTTACTAAACCCTGAAGTACACTTCCTGGTCCCAGTTCAACGAAACTTACAGCGCCATCGGCTACCATATGTTGTACAATCTGTGTCCAGCGAACGGGTGAAGTTAGCTGCGATACCAGGTTTGCCTTTATCAGTTCAGGATCGGTATACGGTTTTGCATCCACGTTCTGGTAAACAGGGCAAACAGGCGTATTTACAGTGGTTGCTTCGATAGCTGCAGCTAGTTCAACGCGGGCAGGTTCCATCAGCGGGGAGTGGAAAGCGCCACCTACCTTGAGGGGCAAAGCACGTTTGGCACCAGCAGCTTTTAAAGCTTCGCAGGCTAGTTCAATGCCTTTCATTGATCCGGATATTACCAGCTGTCCGGGGCTGTTATAATTGGCAGGTACAACAACTTCGTCGATCCCGGCAAGTACTTCTTCGGTTTTTGCATCATCGAGGCCCAGGATGGCTGCCATGGTGCTGGGTTCAGCTTCGCAGGCTTTCTGCATAGCCATAGCACGGGCGTAAACCAGGCGGAGTCCGTCCTCGAACGAAAGGGCTTTGCTGGCAACCAGCGCCGAAAACTCGCCCAGGGAGTGGCCTGCAACCATATCAGGTTTAAAATCGGGCAAGGTGGCAGCAAGAATTACCGAATGAAGGAAAATAGCTGGCTGGGTAACCCTGGTCTGGCGCAAATCCTCGTCGGTACCGGCAAACATCAGGTCGGTAATACGGAAACCAAGAATTTCGTTGGCTTTTTCGAACATTTCTTTTGCCAGGGCATGGTTATCGTACAAATCCTTACCCATTCCTACAAACTGTGCTCCCTGTCCGGGAAAAACGTATGCTTTCATTGTTATTTATTTACGGTTTTAGCGCGCAAAAGTACATAATCTGATCCGAACGGCCATAGGTTTGTGGTTTTTCACAATAAAAAAGGCCGGAACGACCGGCCTTTTTTGATGGTAATCAGTATTTTAATTTCTCCTTCCCAGGAAACGTAACAGGAACAGAAACAGGTTAATAAAGTCGAGGTAGAGTGATAATGCACCCATCACGGCGTACTTGCGGGTCGATTCGTGACCTGCGGTCATTTCGGCGCCAAGCTTTTTCAGCTTCTGAACATCATAAGCTGTAAGACCCGTAAAAATGAGCACCCCTACAAAACTGATCAGGTATTGCATTGAATCACTTTTCAGGAAAAAGTTCACCAGGCTGGCAATAATAATTCCCACCAGGGCCATCATTAAAATACTGCCAAATTTGGTGAGATCGGTTTTAGTTGTGTATCCCGCAACTGCCATTACCCCGAAAGTAAGTGATGTTACCCCAAAAGTAGTGGCTATGGAGCCCATGGAATAAACCAGGAAAATGAAACTCAGGCTTAAACCCACCAGCACTGCATATACCAGGAATAATCCCGAAAGCTGCATGGCGCTTAGTTTCTGAAAGCGGAACGACATCAGCAGCACGAATCCAATGGGTGCAAACATTACAATCCAGCCGAACATGGAAAGACCGGTTTCGGTAACCATAAGTTGCAGGATTGATGGGGTGGAGGCTACATAAAATGCAGTAACTGCAGTGATAGCCAGCGCTATAAACATCCAGGTGAATACTCCGCTCATAAATGTGCGAACCATACTTTCGTCGCGCAATTTTATTTCAGGCAGGGTATTGTATTGATCTTCGTTAAACATGGGTTGTTGATTTTATGATTTACAGATGCAAAGTTAAAAATATCTTCACTTGTCGGATGTTAACTTTTGCTAATAAAATCAGTGCAGCCTTGAACCAATAAGGTGGATAAATTCGGCCCTGGTTTTGTCAACCAGGAAAGCGCCTGTAAAATCGGAGGTGGTGGTTACCGAATTCTGTTTCTGTATGCCCCGCATGCTCATGCACATGTGCTGGGCTTCAATTACAACAGCAACACCAAGGGGTTTCATGGTATTGTTAATGGCATCTTTAATCTGGGTAGTGAGGCGTTCCTGCACCTGAAGGCGTCGTGCAAAAGCATCAACCACGCGGGGAATCTTGCTAAGGCCTACAATTCGGCCGTTGGGAATATAAGCCACATGCGCTTTGCCGAAAAACGGGATCATATGGTGCTCGCACATCGAATATAATTCGATATCCTTAACAATCACCATTTGTTTATAATCTTCGTTAAACATAGCTGCACGTAGTATTTCCTCTGGGTCGAGGTCGTAGCCGTGGGTAAGGAACTGCATGGCTTTGGCCACGCGCTCGGGCGTTTTTTCCAGTCCTTCGCGGTTCGGGTTTTCGCCTATAAGCTTTAGGATTTCACGATAATGCAACGAAAGCTCTTTGATGGTGCTCATGTTGTAAATATCCCGTTTTTCGTACCCATCTTTCAGATCGTAATCGTCCATATTGTTTTCAATAATCATGGGTTTTACTATATCGCTGCTCATGTATTTCGGTTTTAAAATTATTGGGGTGAATGGTTTAAAGCGTTAGGTTATTCTGTTTTTTCAATGGTTGCCTGCTGTTGATTTGTTATTTCTGGTATTCTATCAGTGGATCAGTTAGCTCTATCCGAAGTATTCAACATAGTTGTTTTCAGTTTCGTAAAGCTTGATGCAATGCAGTTGGGCACCGGTTTCAGCAATAGGCTGTGCTAATTGGTTCCAGATTCCGATGGCCAGGTTTTCAGTCGAAGCCAGTTTACCGGCCATAAAATCGACTTCAAGATTTATATTGCGGTGATCGAGTTTTTCAAGAACCTGTGTGTCGATCAGCGCGCTTAAATCTTTGAGGTTCACCAGGAAACCGGTTGCAGGGTCAACTTCGCCCCGCACCGTTACAAACAGGGTATAATTATGACCGTGCCAGTTCGGGTTCGAACATTTGCCAAAAACTTCCAGGTTTTTTTCATCCGTGAAATCGGACCTGAAGAGCCTGTGTGCTGCATTAAAATGTTCGCGACGGGTGATGTAAATCATAGATCGGAATTTGTCAGTAAAAGTACAATATTGATGTGATAATGATTAAAACAGATAAAACTTAAAAGTGTTTAACAAATATAAAATTAAATTAAACAAAAATAAAATCACATCTCCTGATATCAAACCGGGGAAGCGCTCATATGCTCAAATGAAATTTGACGGAAACAGGGAAACCTGAAGCTAAAACCTGTGAACTTCGTACATAAATCGGTTCAGTTTTTCGGCATCCAGCATACCGTTTATTCGCACACCACTACAAAGATCAATACCAAAAGGATTCACCTCATCAATGGCCTGCCGTATATTTTCCGGTTTCAATCCGCCGGCCAGGAAAACGGGTACACTTATACTTTCACGTATTTTGCGGCTCAGTTTCCAGTTGTGCGTACGGCCGGTACCTCCCAGTTCCTTAATTTCCAGGTTAGGATTACCGCTGTCGAGCAGGATGGCATCAACGTAAGGGGCTGTTTCAATGGCTTCATCCACTGATTTTTCATGCTGAACATGAATTACCTGTACCAGTTTTACACCCGGAAGCGATTTTCGTAGCGACAGGTATGTTTCTGTACTCACCGCATCAACCAGTTGAATTGTATTGGTGTGGCTGCGGTTCCAGTGATTTATGATACCGTTTGCTGATGTTTCGCTGGTGAGCAGGAAGGTACCGATAGGTGGAGGCACCGCCGCGGATATGCTGAAAATCAGTTCGTCGCTGATTACTCCGGGGCCACTGGGCATTTGCCCGACAAGTCCTAAGGCCGAAGCTCCGGCATCAATGGACATTTGGGCTTCATCCAGCGAACTTATGCAGCATATTTTTACCCTGGGAATCATGAGTTTATGATAAAACTGGGGATTTAAGCCCTTTGATCGTCTCTCTAATTATGGTTTTTCATCCAGTTTCTGAAGTTTCATTAACCAGAAAATTTCAAAGCCCAAGTACAGGATATAGAATACAAATAAGGTGACAGAAAAACGGATGGCATCGTCCCTGAATTTAAAAGCATAGCCAGCAATTAAAACCAGAAGCAAAAAAATCTTTACCATACTGGCAATCATAAAGGTATTGGAGAAGCGGCTGAATTTTTTTTCGCTTGCCGAAAAGAGCAGCGTTACCAGCGACAGGGTGATGCCGGCAAACAGCAGGAGCAGAAATGGCCAGAACCGGGTGATAAGTCCCGAGGTTACGAATGAAAAAGTCCCTCCACACGCTGCAAGCACTATTGTAAAAATGATGAGGCTTCGGATAAATCGATTCACTAATTCCTTCATGCTGCGAGGTATGTTGTTAAAGTCCGGCCAAAGTATAAAGTTGTGCCCGGAGTATGATTGTGGTTATTTTTTTAAAAGATCTTTCACGGCAGTATATATGGCTGCACCAACCGAAATTATCGACAGCAGCACTGTGAATACCGGGAAACGGAAATGAAGCCACTGGTCGAGTTTCACGCCTCCGTAAATACCTAAACCGATGATGGCAAACATCTGGAATGCCAGGCTCGAATACCGGGCATAGCTTTCGAGAGGTGGCCTGCTTTGTTTATCAGGCTTCGGTTTGGACGAATTGTTCTGGTTTTTCATTCAGGCTGCCATTATTGCCCATTTTACAGGCGCCGGTAAATACCGCTCCGGGTTCAATGGCCAGTTTATTGGTAAAAATATCACCACTCACAACTGCATTAGCCTTCAGGCTTAATAACTCGGTAACTTTAATATTTGCTTTAACATCGCCCGAAATATCAGCATTCTGGCAACTGATTTCACCTTCAACCCTGCCGGTTGAGCCAACCACAACTTTCCCGCTGGCATTAATATTGCCGGTTATAAACCCGTCGATCCGCAGATCGCCGTTCGATTTGATATTGCCTTTTATATCGGTTCCGTTGCCAATAATGTTTACTGATGGGGTTTCGGTTGTTAAAATTTTTGACATGCTTTTTCCTATTAAAATTACCAAAAACAAAAATAGTGCAATAATTGAATTCTACACTATCCGTGTTTTAAAAA
Source organism: uncultured Lentimicrobiaceae bacterium (assembly GCA_964400395.1). GTDB lineage: Bacteria > Bacteroidota > Bacteroidia > Bacteroidales > UBA4417 > UBA4417. The sequence goes on from CAYNVK010000002.1 coordinate 14,525, forward strand.
GTTAAATTTACCTGGTTTTTGTACAATTTCTTTCGAAGTAGCTTAAATTGCACAAGGCTGATTTCCGATTGTAAAAGTGCCGGCGCAGGATGTTGCTTGCCGTTATCAGGTTCATATCCTTATTATTGATTCATGCAAAACCCTTGGCTGCGGTGTTTGGGGTATTGTGTTTTTGGATTGAAACGTAAAAAAAAATCTCTAAAACTTACTTTCTGGCATTTGAAAATGTATCTTTAATATCAATTTCCCCAGCTTGCCATATCATGCAAATGACATCAACATTAGATAATTCCATTTTTTTGATAGCCGCCCTGGCAGTTGCTTCCGCAGGTTTTGTGTGCTATTATTTTTTGCCAATGGCAACATGGGTGCGTACCAGGCTCAATTTTGCCGAAGGTGAAACGTATCTGGTGTTGTTTCAGCGTTTACTTGGATTCGCGATTTTTGGAATCCTGCCGGTTGTGATCATTCAATTTCCGGAGGGCACCGATATCAGCCAATTTGGTATAAAATGCCCGGTTCAGGCCACCTGGTACTGGACGGCTTTTCTATCGGTATTAGTTGTGGTAATGAACCTGCTGAATGCTTCGCGCCCGGCAAACCTGGCCATGTATCCCCAGGTGAGGAAAAAAGAATGGTCGGTTAAACTGTTTGTTGCAAGTGCTCTGACCTGGATTTTGTACCTGATCGGGTACGAATTCCTGTTTCGCGGATTCCTGTTGTTTGCAGCGCTCCCTGTTATGGGTTTATGGCCGGCCATTGCGCTGAACACCGCTATTTACATGCTGGTTCACTTACCCAAAGGAATAAAGGAAACCCTTGGCGCCATTCCCCTGGGCGTTATACTCTGCTATCTTACTGTACAAACAGGTTCAATCTGGATCGCGGTTTTGGTTCATATCGTAATGGCCCTGTCGAACGAATGGTTGTCGCTGCGCGCGCATCCTGGCATGTTTGTAAAATTTATGAAGTCATGAAAGTTTTTGTTACCGGATCTACTGGTTTTATTGGCAGCCGGCTTGCGCTCAGGCTGGCAGGCGAAGGTATGGAGGTTCACGCGCTTTACCGCGACAAAGGCAAAACGTCAGTAATAAGCCACCCGAACCTGGTATGGTTTAAAGGCGATATTCTTGATCCTGGCAGTTTAAAGGCTGCTGCCGAAGGCTGTTCCGGAATTTATCACACTGCAGCTTTTGCAAAGGTCTGGCATAAGGATCCTTCGGCCATCTACAGGCTGAACATTGAAGGTACAATGAATGTGATACTGGCAGGGATTCATGCCGGTGCGAAGCGGGTTGTATGCACCTCAACGGCCGGAGTGCTCGGGCCTTCAGGGCCCGGAAGCGTGGTTGATGAAAATTCGCCACAGCCTGAAAATTTCTTTACCGATTATGAGGCCTCGAAATCCATCCTTGAAAAAGCACTCAAAACCATTCAAAATTCGGGCATCGAAATTGTCATCGTGAATCCGACGCGGGTGTATGGCCCGGGTGTGCTTAGCGACAGCAACGGGGTTACGCGTATGATGCAGAAATATGCCGCAGGCAAATGGCATATCATTCCGGGCAACGGGAAAAGCATCGGCAATTATGTGTATGTTGAGGATGTGGTTCAAGGTCATCTGCTGGCTATGGAAAAAGGCAGGCCCGGCGAACGATATGTGCTGGGTGGCGAAAACCTCACCTACGATGAACTGTTCGGGATCATGGGCGGCCTTACGGGTAAAAAGTACCTGATGTTTCATTTGCCTGTACCTGTTATGGAGTTTGCTGCGGGCGCCATGTTGTTGCTGGCTAAAGTTACAGGCATCCCACCGCTCATCATTCCAGGCCTGGTACGTAAATATTACCACAACTGGCATGTTTCGTGCGCTAAAGCCATGCGCGAATTAAACTATCAGCCGGTCGGGTTTAAAACCGGTGCAGCCCTGACTCTTGATTGGTTACAAAATATTAAATAGCATGGAGAAACCGGTATATACACTGATCACCGGCGCCAGTTCAGGTATTGGTAAAGCCATAGCCTGGTATTGTGGTAGCCTGGGTATGAACCTGATCCTGGTTTCGTTGCCGGGCGAAGGATTGAGATTGGTAGCCGAGGCCATTGAAAAGCAATATGGTGTAAAAATATGCTGGTACGAAACCGACCTGTCAACACTCGACGCACCCGCAACACTTTTCAAATTCACGCAGGCTGAGCATCTGGACGTATCAGTTTTGATCAATAATGCAGGTGTGGCTGGTGCTTCAGTTTTCGGGCAATCCGATTTTAAATATATTGATGATCGTATCCTATTAAATGTAAGGGCCGTTGTAATGCTTTCGCGATTATACCTGCCTGTGTTGAGTGCACATTCAACATCTCACATTCTGAATGTGGGTAGTATGGCTGGCTTTTTTCAGATTCCTTATAAAAGTCTTTACAGTTCGGGTAAGGCCTTTGTGTACACGTTCAGCCGGTCACTCCGGAGCGAGTTAAAAGGGTCGGGCGTAAATGTTTCAATTGTTTGCCCGAATGGTGTTCGTACTAATGCTACTACCAACTTACGGATAAATTCGCATGGCAGGGTCGGGCGCTTAACCGAGCTAAGTGCCGATATGGTTGCAAAAAAAGCTGTTGATGGCATGCTCCGGAAAAAATTCCTGATCGTTCCGGGGAAAATAAACTACCTGTTGCTGCTGCTGCAAAAACTGATTCCGGGCCCTGTACAGCAAAAAATGCTCATGAAAGAGTTTGGTAAGGAAGTACGTGCAACGTCGAAAGACGTGATTTAGAAGCGAAACAAACTGCAACTTTATTTCAGGTAGTTTTTTCTGAAGAAATTCAGATAGCCGTTGTATTTCTTTTCACGGTAAAAAACCGGGTAGTTCTCAATAGATATGATCATCTGCTTATAATCGCTTTTTCCCAGCGACGAATTCACATATTCATTTTTACTGATGGTATTATAGAAATCCATGGCCGCCTGGCTGTTTTTAAAACTGCTGATGGAAATCATCTGCCAACCGGCATCGAGCACAATGGTGTTTACCGAAAGGTTCGAACTCAGGAATTCCTTGCTTACGAAATCCGAAATGCGGGTTTTGGCAGCGTTTACATTTACCTTATTCCCATCCACCATCATGATATAGAAATGCGTTGTATTCAGGTTCAATTTATAAATATCGGGAACAATGGTATCGTTGCTTTGCGAGAAATTACCGGTATTTGTAGCTGCACCTGCATTAGCATTATTTTCGGGATTTGCTGCATTGCCCGAAGGAGCTGCAACGGATACCTGGGTTTTATTTTTGTCGTATTTCTGCAGTATTTCCTTTGCCAGTGGGGTAACCGGGTGATTTGGGTTATTGAGAACCAGCTTGTTCAATGCAACCACCATGGTGTCGGTACCTGCGGTTTTACCCAGCGAAAGGGCCCGCAGGTATTCGAACCTGGGAATCAAATCTTTGTCGGTATACTCAGCAATGGCCTGGTTGCTGTAAAGAAGTACCATTCGGTATTGGGCGCGTTTATAAGCCTGGTAAGTTTCCTGGTAAAGCGTCGAAACCCGGTTTTTCTTTGCCAGTAACTCTTTGTTGTAATCCGGATCTTTTAAAAGCTGGGCATAATCGGTTTCAGGGAATCTGTTCAGGATAATATCCTTGTATTTTGCAGCCATGGCTTCGTCGGGTATCCCGATAGCGATCAGGTACAGCTGGTAGTAAATGCGGTTAATGTCCTTCATTTCGGGAAACCTGCGTACCAGGTCTTCGAATGACTCAACCGAATGTGGAATATCATTGAGTCCGTCTTTATAAATATAGCCGAGGTTCAGCAATGCCGATGCGATTTTCTCGTTGGAGGCATCTATCTGCTCCTTTGTTTTCGGCAGCTGGGCGATGTAGGTCTGGGGTTTTTTCGGATCGGTCGAAACCGGCTTTGCATTTTCAACTTTAGGCTTATTGATGGTATCGCCTGTTTTTGCCTGCTGTGGAATATTTTCATCGAACTGCGAAACAGCTCTTTTGTTGGTAAGCCTCCAGTTGTCTTCAAGTTTACGCCGTCCCCATTTGCGCATAAACTCCGAAAAGCCGAAGCTTATAGCCGAGGGGTTATAAAAATACCATCCGCCACCGCCTACCGATCCCATATTTTCGTTGCGCATGTTGGGTATGTTGTTCATCATGCTGGTTTCTGACATCTGCTGTTCCATCAGCGCTTTTTGCTGTTCTTCCTCCCTGGTTTTCTGATCGATCATTTTTTGAACAATCGCCAGCAGCTCTGCCTCGGGCATGTTGGCCAGCCTTTGCAGGCTATCCTCGTATTGCACCACCCGCAGGTTTTTTACCAGTTCAGTGAGGGTAAGCGTTTTGGAACTTATGGCCGCATAATCGGGATGCTCGCGCGGCAGGGTTTGAATGGTGGTATCGTAGTACGCGGCAGCCATTTCGTAATTCTGTTTTTTGAAAAACATGTCGGCCAGCTGCAGTGAGGCAGTCGATTTCTGGTAATTATTTTTTGAGCTGTTGGCAACCGAAAGCTTGAGGTAATGCATCACCAGCGTATCGTTCTGATCGAGGGTGGCAAGTTCTGCCAGGGCAAAATAAACCTGGTCGTAGTAATCCTTGTTCTTGGAGTCCTTCAGCATCCGCCTGAGTTGTTTTTCAAGATCTGCCTTGTCGCCGGTATTAACATCGAATGACTTTGCCATGTTGATCCGGGCATTAAAAATCATTTCGAACGAGGCCGGACTTTTTATAACCTGGCTGTAATATTCGGTGGCGTCGGCAAAATTCTTTTCCTTTTGCGCAATCTGGCCGAGTATAAAATTGATGCGGGCTTTCATTTTGCGGTCCGATGCGAGCGACAGGCCTTGTTTCAGGTTGGTTTTGGCAGCCGTCAGGTTTCCGGTAAACAGGTAATAGTCGGTATACATCAGCGGGATCTCCCTGCGGATGCGATATGGCGCTTTTACTTTTGCCGCTTTTGTTTCAAATTCTTCGAGCTGAGCAACCACATCTTCATACTTTTTCTGTTGCAGCAGGCTGCGGACGTACCAAAGTGAGGCTTCCAGGTCGGTAACAGTTCCAGGGTATTGCTTCTGCAAAAACTCCATGGTGCGGCGCGAATTGCTATAATCCTGCTTGTAAAACTGTGCTTTACCGATCAGCAGGTAACAATCGTCAATCCATTTGTTGTGTTCAACATTGCGGATAAAAATGGAATGCCGTGGAATAGCGATGCCCGCTTTTTCGATAGCGCGATCCATATCGGAATTTATCTTGCGTGCTTCCTCAGCCGTACCGAAATTGTAAACTTTTAAAATGGAATTGTAATTGTCGGCAACACTTTCTTTCAGCGTTGCTTTGCCGTTCTTGAAACTTTCGTTGCCATTCCAGTACACGTTGTAATGGGTGGTCAGATTATGGTAAGTGCGGCTGGTAAAAGTGTTTTTCTTAGTGGAGCATGAATATAGAACTACCGCACCGGTAATACACAACGGTAAAAAAACAAACCTGAAAATAAATTTCAATTTCAAATGAATGGCAGGTGTTGTGTTGACTGCTCGCAACGTTACTATAGAATACTAACTCAAAGAGTGCAAAAATATTTCATTTTTTCTAATTTCAATCTAAAAGTGTGGATTGTCAGGATTTTATTCAGCGAATGCGCTATTTACAGGGCCGCAACTGTAATGATGAGGGTTGTGAATCACGTGATGTGACTTTCGGCGGGCTTAAAATGCTGAAATACCGGGAATGTTGCCGGTTTTTAAGTACTTTTATGAAATTATATTCAATCAAGTTGCGCTGAATTTTCTGATTTTAGGTAGGTTTGCAAAATATTACGCGTGCAGTTGTAAATAATATGGACTTAAAATCGGAAAGAAAAAAGATCTGGAAGCTATTGACGCGGCGAATCCGCGACCAATACAGGCTTGTGGTACTGAACGAAGAAACCCTCGAAGAAAGGATCTCCTTCAAACTATCGCGGCTCAATGTATTTGTTGCTATCGGTATGCTGTCAATTATCCTGGTTCTGATAACCACGTACATTATTGCATTTACCCCGCTAAAGGAATATATACCAGGATATACCGATGTTACGCTGCAACGCCGTATTTACGAATTGCAGCTCAGGTCCGATTCGGTGGCTTTTGCCATGCGTTCGCAGGAAAGCTACCTCGATAACCTGCGGAAAGTGCTTGGCGGCGACCTCCCCAACGAAAGAACGATGAACCCGGTGGATACCGCTCAAACCCGCAATTACAGGAATATTGCCGATAAGCGTTCGCCTGAAGACTCCATACTACGCACTGAATACGATAATGCAAATAAATACAACCTTTTTAAGTCGGATAAATCGACTGGTAAAGGTGCAACCATGCGTAACATTACCTTCTTTACTCCGGTTAAGGGCATAGTAACCAGCCAGTTCGATCCGCTGCGTAAGCATTTTGGTATCGACATTGTTGCAGCCCGCGACGAAGTGATTAAATCGGTACAGGACGGTACGGTTATCTTTTCGGGCTGGACGGTTGAAACGGGTTATGTTATTGCCATACAGCACCCGGGTAATGTTATATCGGTGTACAAACACAATTCGGTGTTGCTCAAAAAGGAAGGAAATATTGTTCATGCCGGCGAAACGGTTGCTATCATTGGCCAGTCGGGCGAACTATCCACTGGTCCGCACCTGCACCTCGAACTGTGGATAAACGGAATACCGGTAAACCCAAAAGATTACATTGTTTTTTAAGACTTCGTAGTTGTCCTGATAGAATTATTTTCAAGAGAATAGAAACCGAAAGGGGAATTAACACCTTGAAATCCGGAAAATTATCATCCATCAAATCACTCTTATCCATTTGAAACGTCGTATAGCCATTCTTGGATCAACAGGCTCAATAGGCACCCAGGCGCTGGAAGTTATTAAACAGCACCCTGATAAGCTTGAGGTTGAAGTGCTCACCGCTCACTCCAATGCACCCTTGCTTATCCGGCAGGCCATCGAATTTATGCCCAATGCCGTTGTGATTTCGAAAGAAAGCATGTACAAGCGGGTGCTGGAAGCCCTTGATCCATACGACATTAAAGTATATTCGGGCTCGGCTTCCATCGAACAGGTGGTTGAAATGGAAAGTATTGATATGGTGCTGGTGGCCCTGGTTGGCTGGAGCGGACTCAAACCTACGCTGAGCGCCATAAAGGCCGGCAAACCTGTTGCACTTGCCAATAAAGAGACACTGGTGGTGGCCGGCGAACTGGTTACCAGGCTTGCCCGCGAAAAAGGAGTCAACATCTACCCGGTCGATTCGGAGCATTCGGCCATTTTTCAATGCCTGGCAGGTGAATTTCATAACCCGGTGGAGAAATTAATTTTAACAGCATCGGGTGGCCCGTTCAGGGGTTTTGACCACAGTAAGCTGATGCAGGTTACAAAGGACCAGGCCTTGAAACATCCCAACTGGAATATGGGCTGCAAAGTTACTATCGATTCGGCAACCCTTATGAATAAAGGCCTCGAGGTTATTGAAGCCAAATGGTTATTCAATTTCGATATCGATCGGATTGAAGTTGTGGTGCACCCGCAAAGTATAATCCATTCGCTGGTACAGTTTGCTGATGGCTCCATAAAGGCGCAGCTGGGTTTGCCCGACATGCGCTTGCCTATACAATACGCGCTTACTTATCCTGACAGGCTTGCATCGCAGTTCCCCAAATTCAGCTTCGATCAGTGCCTGCAGTTCACCTTCGAAAAACCGGATACCCATAACTTCAACTGCCTGAACCTGGCCTACGAAGCTATGCGCAGGGGAGGGAATATGCCCTGTGTGATGAATGCTGCCGACGAAGTGGCGGTGCATGCTTTCCTGCGTGAAGAGATCAGCTTTTTGCAGATCCCTGAACTGATTGAAGAAACCATGTCGAAAATTGCCCACGTTAACAAGCCCTCGCTCAGCGATTACGAGGCGACCGATGCAGAAACACGCATGCTGGCTACTGAACTCCTGCTGAAGTACAAACAAAAACATTGATTCTTTATTGTTGTTAAAATTACCGGGCAATAATCCAATGCTGGCTGGGGAAAATGGCAGCCCTGGTTTTCATGATAAAAAAAGAAGTAAATTTGCCATCTTCAAAAACTGATAAATTTCATAAAACATAGATCACAACTCGTATGGTCATTTTGGTTAAAGTAGTACAATTGCTTCTCAGTCTTTCGATACTGGTGATATTTCACGAATTCGGGCATTTCCTGGCAGCCCGTATTTTTAAAACCAGGGTTGAGAAGTTTTATCTTTTTTTCGATCCCTGGTTTTCGTTGTTCAAATTCAAAAAAGGCGAAACTGAATATGGAGTAGGCTGGCTTCCGCTGGGTGGCTATGTTAAAATATCGGGTATGATCGACGAGTCCATGGACAAGGAAGCCATGAAACTGCCGCCGCAACCCTACGAGTTCAGGTCGAAGCCATCGTGGCAACGGCTGATCATCATGCTGGGCGGAGTAACGGTAAACGTGTTGCTTGCTATCGGTATTTATGTGGTTATGCTGGCAGCCTGGGGCGAACAATACCTCCCGAATGCTGAAGTAAAATATGGAATTACCGTTGATACCCTTGGTCAGAAACTGGGCCTCGAAAACGGGGATAAAATTCTGAGCCTCGATAACAAACCTGTTGATGATTTTTTCAGGATTCCGGCCACCCTTATTCTCGAAAACGTGCAAACCATACAGGTTCAGCGCGACAGCCAGCAGGTAAATGTTGTAATTCCAAGGGAGCTGATCTCCCAGGTGGTTAAACATAAATCCCCTGATTTTATCAGCGTGCGGATACCGTTCGAAGCTTCCGATTTTGCACCCGGCTCTGCGGCCAAAAAAGCAGGTATGCAGGTTGGCGATCGTATTGTGGGGCTCAACGGAGCGCCAACGCTTTACTTTGATGAATTTAAATCAGCGGTTCAGAAACATAAAAGCGAAAAGGTAAATGTAGCCGTATTACGTGGCAATGATACAGTTACCCTGGCGGTAAATGTCTCCGATCGCGGGCTGATCGGCGTAGCGCCAAAAGCACCGGCTGGTTATTTTACATTTAAAGAGCATTCATATTCCATTTTCCAGGCAATTCCTGCCGGTACGGTGAAAGCGTACGAAAAAACAGCTGATTATCTCAAGTCGCTCAAGTTACTGTTCAATCCCGAAGTAAAGGCCTACGAATCGGTGGGTGGCTTTATTACCATTGGCAGTATTTTCCCATCGGTTTGGGATTGGGAAGCTTTCTGGAGTCTCACTGCTTTTCTGTCGCTTATGCTTGCCGTACTTAATATTCTGCCAATACCGGCTCTCGACGGCGGGCATGTGATGTTCCTGCTTTACGAAATAATTTCGGGCCGCAAACCCAGCGACAAGTTTATGGAGTATGCGCAGATAGTTGGAATGGTGTTGCTTTTCGGACTCCTGATCTTCGCCAATGGAAACGATATCATAAAATTGTTCAGGTAAACGTACAGTCGATAAACTGATCAACATAAATCCCGGGAAACATTACATTTTCCGGGATTTTGTATTTTTAGCAACTATCAAAACAGTAGCGATAAAAATGTGCTAAAGCGTTCGGCGTTTAAACTCTTTTAGAGCAGTAAACTCAGGTTGATATTCGTACCGAGGTTTAAAAAATGCCTGAAGGGAATGGCGCCCGGCCGGTTTTATTTGGATTCTACTTTCTCAGTCAGCGATTTAAATCCTTTACCCAGTATCTCGTAAGCATCGAGCACCGCGATAAACGCATCGGGGTCAACCCGGTGAACATATTCTTCGAGCATGTACAGTTCGCGCGGGCTCACCACGGTAAAAATAATCTGCTTGCTGTTATGATGGTACATGCCCTCGCCATGTAAAAAGGTCCCGCCACGTTTCAAATCATCAATAATGGTGTCGCGGATTTCCTCATGTTTATCCGAAACAATAAACAGGGTTTTGTCGTACGAAAATCCATGCATGGCAGTATCAACCACCTTGCCGAGTACAAAGATGGTAATCCAGCTGAACAACGGGATCCTCCAGTCGCCAAAGGCGAAATAACTCAGCAGCACCACGGATGAGTCAACCATCATCATCAGCTGGCCCAATGGCAGGTGTGTATATTTCTGAAGAATCATGGCCACCACATCGGTGCCCCCGCTTGTGGCTTTGGCTTTAAAAGTGAACGCAACACCAATCCCAATCAGCAATCCTCCGAAAATACACGAAACAAGTGTTTCGCCGGGCACCAGCGGTGTTGAACCTTTAAAAAAATACAAGGTGTCAACAAAAACAGAAGTGAGCACAAAGGCCACAACGGTCTTTACTCCAAAACGCGGGCCAAGCAGCTTTATCCCTATTAACGTGAGCGGAATATTAAAACAAAGCGCCGTTAACCCGATTGGGGTTCCAAGTAAATGATGCAGCATAATGGCTACCCCGTAAATTCCGCCCGGAACAATTTTATTCGGACTGATAAACAACACGTACCCAACGGCTACCAGAAAGGTTCCGAAAGCAATTAACGCATATGATTTAAACCACCTGAATGAAAATATCTTCTCTTTCTGAAAAAATGAAATGTCGGTCATGCTTTGTTTTTATGTTTAATATTCTGACTGATTTTCATCAAAAGTCAGGTTTATTGTTTCATGCGCACTTTTTCCCGGCGGGAGCCAGCCAATTTGCATCTGCCTCCAGCTGTTCGGCAACGCTGGTATTTTTAGTCTTCCAGCTTTTCTTTCAGCGATTTAAATCCCTCGCCTAATATTTCGTTGGCTTCGAGCACCGTGAGGAAAGCGGTGGGATCTATTTCATGGATATATTCCTGCAGCAATGCCATTTCCCTGCGGTTCACCACGGTGAAAATTATTGTTTTCTCAGCCCCGTTGTACATACCCTTACCGGGGATATAGGTACCGCCCCGTTGCAAATCGTTGATAATCCTGTCGCGGATTTCGGGAAATTTTTCCGAAACTATAAAGAGGGTTTTGTCCACGCTCAATCCCTGTAATACCACGTCAATGGTTTTGCCGGTAATGTAAATCACAATCCACGAATACAACGGAATTTTCCAGTCGGCAAATGCAACAAGCCCTATCAGCACAATAGCTGAGTCAACATAAATCATTAGCTGCCCGAGCGGAAGTTTTGTGTATTTAGCCAGGATCATTGCAATGATATCCGACCCGCCCGAAGTGGCTTTCGATTTAAAAATCAGGCCAAGCCCAAACCCAATCGTTACCCCGCCAAAAATGGACGAAAGTAAAGCATCGCCTTCTACCAGCGGGGCTTCCCCATAGAAATAAGTTATTATTTCCATGAAAACCGGGGTGAGCACAAATCCAACCACGGTTTTTATCCCGAAGCGCGGGCCTAAAATCTTTATTCCAATCAATGTTAACGGAATATCGAGTAAAAGCCCCACCATTCCTATGGGTAAGCCTGTAGGTGCCCACGAGAACATTCCTGCCGTTAAGTAATGCACAACAATGGCTATGCCGTACACTCCACCCGGAACTATTTTGTACGGAGATATGAAAAATACAAATCCGGATGCAAGTATTAAGGCGCCAATTGCAATGAGGCCATAGCTGATAAACCATTTTTTTGAGAAAATTTTCTCAGGGCGAAAGTCCATATAATCAATAATTTATCGGTTAATGT
>CAYNVK010000003.1:0-13880 GCA_964400395.1 uncultured Lentimicrobiaceae bacterium
GATTTATGACATAATACACTCATATTCAGCACGAAATACATTATGCGATTTTCTAAATCCTCACAAAGCAGGTTAATCATTCATTTGCGAAATTTATTTTGCAGGATTTCACGGCGTAATGGTTGTTAAGCGGCTCAAAAAAAAACTTCCTGTAAGTAAAAAACTTTACAGGAAGCCCGGTGTTTTTCCGAAACGTGACAGGTATCAAAGTTTTGCTTCCTGTTTAATTTGTTTAACCCAGTCTTTTACACGCTTGTCGGTAAACTCTGCCTGAGTATCGTCATCAATGGCCAGACCAACAAATTGCCCGTCTTTTTCAGCTGTTGAGTAATAAAAGTTATAACCGCGGGTTGAGGTGTAACCAACAACATTTTCCTTATGCGGCAAACGGCAGAAAATAGTCCCCATTCCGTCAACAAAACTTTCGGGATAAATTTTCTGGTCGCCCAGGCCGAAAAGGGCGATCTTTTTCGATCCCAGGTCGGCTTCTACCAGTTTGTCAATAAATCGTTCCCAATCCGAATGCATTTCGCCTATTCCCCAGGCAGCAGTACCCAGTACCAGGAAGTCGTATTTTTCGACGTCGAGTTTAGTCGCACTGCTCACATTGTGAACCGTAGCTTTGTCGGCGCTAAACAATTCCTGTATTTTTCGGGCAACTTTTGCGGTGCTGCCGTTGTCTTTCCCACCATAAAAAATTCCTATTTCAGCCATATCAAGTTTTAATTTTTCTTCGTAATTGCAAATCTAATGAAAATCAATGTTAAGCGTTTATTTGACAGCTAATTATTTTCTGACTAATTTTGCGCTTTGCTTTAAAAGCCCAAAATGCCAGGTCGATTCATAAAACACCTTTTTACCAGATTTGTTCTGCTGCCAGCTACAATTTCGATGATACTGCTGAGTATCATGGTTTGGTATGCCGGTTTCAGCTTGCTGAGCCTGCTGGCATTGCTGCTGGTATTTTGCTGCATCGTGGTTGGCGTTGTAATAGTAAATCATATCAACACGTTACACAAAAACCTGGTTGCCATCGAAAATGGCACTCTCACTGAGATAAAATATCTCAGAAACGGTGTTTTTGCCCCCTTATACGAGGTACTTAATATTATTGTGAAACGCATCAGGAAGCAGGAAGATGAACTGCAACGCGAAAAAATACGCCGGCTTCGCTCGGTAATTGATGGGCTCGACCAGGAACGTAACCGACTTTCGCGCGAGTTACACGATGGTATCGGGCAGTCGCTCATTGCGGTGAAACTGCAGCTCGAAAATGCCGAAACCCAGAACTATTCGATGATGCGGGCCGGTATTGATGCTGCAAAAAACAGGATTGACCTCACCATTGAGGATGTGCGCAATGTTTGTAACGCGCTTTTACCGGCGGCATTAAATGAATTTGGTATTGTTTCAACTTTAAGGTCGCTTTGTTCGGAATTAGGTTCATTGGCGGGTTTTGAGGCCGTTTTCGAAAACTCAGGCTCCTTGGACCGCATGTCGAAAAAATCGCAGGTGTACCTTTACCGTATTGCCCAGGAAGCCCTTAATAATATTGCAAAACATGCCCGGGCAACCCAGGTAACCATGAAACTGAACCGTATCGATAATATAGTTAGCCTCGAAGTTTCGGACAACGGAAAAGGTTTTATATTTGATCCGGTGAGTTTTGCACAACGCAACGGCTTGCAGAATATGCGCGAACGCACCCAGTTGCTTCAGGGTGAATTTGTTATAAATAGTAAACCAGGTACTGGAACAACTATAAAAGTTTCAATTCCTTATAATACCGATAATGGAAAAGATCAAACTGATTTTGGTGGATGACCACCAGCTTGTACGTACAGGAATAGCAAATTTATTGTCGGGAGAACCCGGTTTCGAAATCATAGGCGAAGCCTCCGAATCCAGAGAAATGTTTGACTTACTCAGGCAATTGCAACCTGACATTGCAGTTCTCGATATTGCGCTGCCAGGTATGTCGGGTATCGAAATCACCAAAAAACTACACAACGATTATCCGGGCATCCGCATCCTTATCCTCTCCATGCATACCTCCGAAGAGTTTATTTTTAACGCCATAAACTCCGGGGCCCGTGGTTACCTGCCCAAAAATACCTCGCGCAGGGAACTTATTGAGGCAATTTATGCCATCCACCGTGGCGAGGAATATTTTGCCGAAAGCATCTCAAACGTCATCCTGAAGAGTTATATCAAAAAAGCAAAGTCCAACGCAACCGACGACGAAAACAAGGAAAACCTGTTATCGAAACGGGAACTGGAAGTACTGAAGCTTTTTGCCGAAGGCATGACCAACCAGGAAATTGCCGACAAGCTTTTTATCAGCATCCGCACGGTTGAGTCGCATAAAAATCATATTATGGCTCGCCTGGAACTCAAAACTACGGTCGACCTGGTGAAATTTGCCATCCGCAATAATATTGTATTGCTGTAACTACCTAACTTTCATTTTGCTAACACACTGTTGAAATTGTGTCGGTTTCATACATCCGCACCAAAAACCTCAACTATGAAAAAAATCCTGTTTCTTACATTGTTTCTATTGCCGGCACTGGCATTTACCCAAAAGCTGAATCAGAAAACCACCGACGAAAAGAAAGGAAATGAAATGTTGATCGGCTATTGTAACCGCGATGGTTTTGCTCAGGTAAACAGCAATTTCGACTCGGCCTACCGGGCGGAATATGCTTTTTATAAACCCGACGATTCCACCATGAAACTGCTGGATGAGAAATTGAAAGGGGTTAAAGTTACCATTGTAATGGCTACCTGGTGCAGCGATAGCAAAGAATGGGTTCCGCGTTTTTACAAGATTATGGACCAGCTTAATTTTAATTACAAAAATCTTACCCTGATTTGTGTCGACAGGTCGAAGAAAGCACCCGGTACCGAGATTGATGCCTTAAAAGTGGAACTTGTTCCTACTTTTGTTTTTTACCGCAAAAACAAGGAACTAGGCCGTATTATTGAAGTCCCGGCCGATATGCTGGAAAAAGAAATGCTTAAAATTGTTTCGAAGTAAAAAGTACACACCCGATCAGGAATTAAAATTTATCCCACAATACAAGGTTTCCAGCGTACTCATATCATTTTAACTCAACGCCGGATACCAGCAAATAAAATTAAATGATCACACTTACCCATACCATTTCCGAAACGCAGTCAGCTATTAAACAACAGATTTCCGAAGGAAAAACCATCGGCTTTGTCCCCACCATGGGTGCTTTGCACGAGGGCCATCTGCAACTGATCAGGCGGGCCGCCAGCGAAAACGATTTTGTAGCCGTCAGCATTTTTGTAAATCCCATTCAGTTCAACAACCCCGAGGACCTGGCCAAGTATCCGCGCACACTCGAAGCCGACTTGCAGAAGCTTGCCGATACCGGTTGCAGCCTTGTTTTTGCACCTTCGGCCGAAGAAATGTACCCCGAGCCCGATACCACAGTTTTTGATTTCGGGGAGCTGGATAAAGTGATGGAAGGGAAATTCAGGCCCGGTCATTTTAATGGTGTCGCTATCGTGGTGAAACGGCTTTTCGAAATCGTAACGCCGAACAGGGCCTATTTTGGAGAAAAAGATTTTCAGCAGTTGGCCATCATCAGGCGGATGGTTGACATGTTGCAAATACCGGTAACCATTATCCCCCACCCCATTGTGCGCGAAGCCGACGGCCTGGCCATGAGTTCGCGAAATGCCCGGCTTACGCCTGAAGAACGCTTGCAGGCACCCGAAATTTATAAGGCACTTTCAGGCATCAAAGAAAACTATTCGTGGTTTATCCCTGACGGCGTTAAACAACTGTTATCAGGACAGTTGAGCGAGAATCCTGCTTTCAGGGTTGAATATGTTGCCATAGTCGACACCCAAACACTGCAACCTTTTGCCGACTGGATGGATGCAGAGCATGCCGTGGTATGTGTTGCTGTGTACCTTGGCGCTGTAAGGCTTATTGACAATATAGTGCTTTACTGAGACCCACTGATTCAGTGTTAAAAATTCCCAACAAAACACCTTCGGAAGGAGTTGTGAGATTATTTTGTAATTTTGCAGCGCTATGATAATTGAAGTCTTAAAATCGAAAATACACAGGGCCACCATTACCCAGGCAAACCTGAATTATATAGGTTCTATTTCCATTGATGAAGATCTGATGGATGCCGCCAACCTCATTGAATTTGAAAAGGTACAGGTTGTAAACATTAATAATGGCGAAAGGCTCGAAACCTACGTTATACGTGGCGAACGTGGCACCGGCGTAATTTCGCTGAACGGAGCCGCTGCCCGCAAAGCCCATACCGGCGACCTGGTTATTATTGCTTCGTATGCCCAAATGGATTTTGAAGAAGCAAAAACCCATAAACCAGCGATCGTTTTTCCGACACCCCAGAACAAATTAAGCTAACGGCCATTGAACCCAAAACTTAAAAATGTAATCCGTTTCACGGTATTCCTGGGAATAGGAATATTTTTTATCTGGATATTTCTTCGCAATCTTACCCCCGACCAGAAAAAGGAGATTTTCAACTCCATGGGAAATGCCAATTACTGGTGGATTGCATTAGCTATTCCCCTGGGTATACTTAGTCATTATGCGCGGGCCATGCGCTGGAAAATGCTTATCGAAACCATGGGTTATAAACCCGGAAACACCAATATGTTTTTCGCGGTTATTACAGGGTATTTTGCCAACCTGGCCTTGCCCCGACTGGGCGAAGTAAGTCGTTGTTCTATACTTACAAAATACGAGAATGTTCCCTTCAATAAGTCCTTTGGCACGGTAATTACCGAAAGGGCGCTCGATTTTATAATTTTCGTGTTCCTGTTTTTCCTGAACCTTGCTTTACAGGCCGAACGGCTTTCGGGATATATCAACGAAAAAATATACAAACCCCTGCAGGCTAAATTTCATATCACATACAACCTCAGCGGAACACTTACAATACTTGTGGTTGCATTTGCTGTTGTTGGTGCATTGATATTCCTTATTTTCAGAAAACAAATCCTGGCAAACAAAATGTACCTGAAGATCAAAGAAATTGTACTCGGATTTGTTGAAGGCATGAAATCGCTGATCAAAGTGAGAAACCTCTGGCTTTTCGGGTTCTATACCTTTTCGATCTGGGCGCTTTACCTGTTGATGGCGTACATTGTGTTTTTCAGTATTCCTGCCAGCAGCGGAGTAGGGCTCGATGCCGGGCTTGCCGTACTGGTATTTGGTTCGGTAGGATTTATGGTGGTGCAGGGTGGCATTGGGATATACCCTGCCATAGTTGCCGAAACCCTTGTTTTGTATGGTGTTGCCAGCGCACAGGGCTATGCATTGGGCTGGCTTATCTGGACCTCGCAAAATCTTACCATTGTACTGGTTGGAATAATTTCGTTAGTTTTACTTCCGTTACTTAACAACCGTAAACATGTCGAAGTTAGCGTTAATCCGTAAAAAAATATTCACCTATACCGATGCCGACTACCGTCGGATGCTGAGCATCTGGCAGTTTCAGGGTAAAAAAATTGTGTTTACCAACGGCTGCTTTGATATTCTGCACCTCGGCCATATCGATTATCTTTCGAAAGCAAAAGACCTGGGCGACCTGCTGGTTATCGGCCTGAATACCGATGCATCAGTAAGCAGGCTGAAAGGGGAAAACCGCCCTATTCAGGATGAAGTTTCGCGCGCCATGGTGCTGGCATCGCTTGGTTTTGTTGATGCAGTTGTTTTTTTCGGTGAGGACACCCCTTACAACCTGATTAAAACCACCCAACCCGACATCCTGGTAAAAGGCGCCGACTATAAACCTGAGGATATTGTAGGATATGATATTGTTACAAAAAAAGGTGGCGAGGTTGTGACCATCAGTTTCCTGCCCGGATATTCAACCTCAGCTATTGAAAGTAAAATCAGGCAGCAAAAGGGATAGTTTTTTGGTTTTACAAGGCTTAGGGGCTGAAGAGGTTCAAAGGTTTAAGGTATAAGGTTTAAGGCTTAAGAATAAAGGTTAAAGGATAAAGGTTAAGGGTTAAAGTCCCAAACTCAAAGTCTGAAACTGAACATCCTACATCCAACATCCTACATCCAACATCCAACATCCCGCAATCCGCAATCCGCAATCGTAAATCGCAAATCCATTTTCCCTACCTTTACCCCATGGCAAAAACAAAAACTGTATTTTTCTGTCAGAGTTGTGGTGCACAATCGGCAAAGTGGATGGGACGCTGCACCTCGTGTGGCGAGTGGAATACTTTTGTAGAAGAAGTGGTTCAGCGCGAAGACGCAGGCGCTAAAAATGCCGGCAATTTCAGGACAACCGAATCGCGTCCGCTCAAAATTAAAGAAATAGCGCAAGGCAACGAACAACGGGCCACCACAGGTAACGGCGAACTCGACCGGGTGCTGGGCGGCGGATTGGTTGAAGGCTCACTGATACTGGTTGGCGGCGAACCGGGCATAGGAAAATCGACGCTCATGCTGCAAATTGCGCTACATATGCCCGATGTGTGTGTGTTATACGTGTCGGGCGAGGAAAGCGAACAACAGCTGCGTATGCGTGCCGACAGGCTTGGCTATAAAGATCCCAACCTGTATGTGCTTACCGAAACCAACACCCAGAGTATTTTTCAGCATGTACAAACGGTTGAGCCGGATTTGGTAATTGTCGATTCCATTCAAACCCTGCAAACCAGCCAGATTGAATCATCTGCGGGCAGTATTTCGCAAATACGCGAAACCGCAGCCGAAATGCAGCGTTTTGCCAAAACCACGGGCGTGCCGGTAATTTTAATCGGACATATTACCAAGGATGGATCACTGGCAGGGCCGAAGATTCTGGAGCATATGGTAGATGCAGTGCTACATTTCGAGGGCGACCGGAATTATGGCTACCGTATACTGCGTGCAGTAAAAAACAGGTTTGGATCGGCATCGGAACTCGGTATTTTCGAGATGCGCGACACCGGCCTGCGCGAAGTAACCAATCCCTCGGAGATATTGATATCGCAGCGCGAAGAGCCAACCAGCGGCGTGGCCATTGCCAGCACCATTGAGGGCATGAGACCCATGCTCATAGAAGTACAGGCACTGGTAAGTTCAGCTGCCTACGAAACCCCGCAGCGCTCCAGTACCGGGTTCGAGAGCAAGCGACTCAATATGTTACTTGCCGTACTCGAAAAACGGTGTGGTTTCCGCCTGGGAATAAAAGATGTTTTCCTGAATATTGCAGGCGGCATCAGCGTCGACGATCCGGCAATTGATATGGCGGTGATCAGCGCAATACTTTCGTCCAACGAGGATATTCCTGCCGATCAGCATACCTGTTTTGCAGGCGAGGTCGGGCTTTCGGGCGAAATACGCCCCGTGAACCGTGTTGAACAACGCATTGCCGAAGCCGAAAAACTGGGATTTAAAAGGATTTTGGTTTCGAAGCACAACATCAAAGGACTGAAAACCGATAAATGGGCCATTAAAGTTATAGGCGTCGGAAAAGTGGAAGAAGTTTTTGGAATTTTATTCGGGTAGGCAAACCACTTTTGATCTTATTTATTTGGATATCAGAAATCTGAAACCGCAAATGATCCGAACAATTTTAATTTATTTATCGTTATAACAACCCGTATGGAATTGAAAATTGATTTGCTGGATATTGAAAAAAAATCAACATTCAGGATTATCCTCGGAATAGGTTTCCTGGTATTGTCAGCAGCGTGGATCATAACAAAAACGGCACAGCACCAAAACCCTGGTTTCATCGGTTGGCTATTTATCTCCGCTATGATTTTTAATGGATTTTCGCACACCATCGGGGGAATGGGTTATTCTATAAACAAACTTTTCGGGCAGGCATTTATTGAAATTGACGAACAACAGATTGCAATTAAAACAGGAGTTTGGGATAAAGAACAACGTGTGGCATGGAAGAACATTAAATCAATGGAATATCTTGCCAACAAATACTGTATAAGGCTGAATGATGGAAAGCTGGTAATCATACAATTTTCAAAACTCGATTATTTGCTGAAGATGAATATCAAAGATGTGATTCTCTCCCTTGCTGCTGAAAAAGGGATAACAATCGGCTAAAACTGATAAAGGCTGTAACCGGAATATTTTAAGCCATATAATCAGGCATGTAAAAAGTATATGATGAAGACAAAGCGTGGTTCTATAGGCGTACATATAAAGAAACTCATTGCAGGTTTCATACCCTTGCTGTTCCTGGCTTTTACCATTACCTCCTGCTCCCATTCGGAAAAAGATAACGATTTCCCGGATACCGGCGGCATTATCAGCGACACCTCCACACTCAATTTTTTTGTACTCAGCGACTGGGGTTTTAGCGGCAGCGGCACCCAAAGAGAAGTTGCCGGTGAAATGAGCCTGGTGGCCCGCAAAATAAACCTGGGATTTATTTTAACCTGTGGCGATAACTTCCAGGTGGCAGGGGTAAAGAGTACTGACGATCCGCTTTGGAAAATCAATTTTGAAGATGTGTACAACGATAGTTCGCTGCAGGTAAAATGGTATCCTGCCCTGGGAAATCATGATTACCTGGGTAACCCCGATGCGCAGGTTGAATACACAGCCCTGAGCAATACCTGGACCATGCCGGCACGATTTTATTCGTTTGTAAAACAGGTGAATACAACCACTTTTGCACGCTTTGTGGTGCTCGATACCCAGGACCTGGTAACCCGGTTTCAACAGTTGGATGCAGGTCAGGCTCCGGAAGCTATTGCCCAGTATAGCTGGGTGAAAAATATCTTAGCCGGGGCAAAGGAAAAATGGATTTTTGTCACAGGTCACTACCCGGTTTATTCTTCGAGTAATGTTCATGGCGATACACCGGAGCTGAAAACCCTGCTCCGACCCTTATTCGAACAATACCATGTTGATTTTTATATCTGCGGCCACGATCACAATTTCGAACACGCCAGGGAAAACGGCGAACAAACCGATTATATAGTTACCGGAACCGGTGGCTGGGCACGCCCCGAAGGATCGAACAGCAGAACGGTTTTCTCCTTATCTGCCCCGGGTTTTACCATGGTTTCCCTGGCTGCCGACAGCGCAACCCTGCGTTTTATTACCGCCGACAACCATATTGGATACAGCTTTGTGAAAAGAAAGTGAAACCGGAGGATAAGCCAAAGTGAATACAAATGAGTTTACTTCAACTTCACTTCTATCATTTTACTGTTCAGCGGTTTACATATGCTTGTGCTTAGGCTGAAACCAAAACGATAAGTGCCATCGAGCAGCTGGGGCACTTCCAACGTAATTTCCCTGCTGATGGTTTCGCCCGCCTTAATTATACCCACCGGACCAGAGATTTTCACCGGGTGGTACCAGGGGTTTTCCTTTTGAATAAATACGGCCATCACCTGTACCGGGAACCTGTGGTGATTGAAATTGATATCGAAGTTGTACGGATTATGGATGGTACAGTGTATCTTCTCCATCTTTCCCCGCTCAAGCACCAGGTCAGGCATATCGAACCGGAGTTCCATCCGGTTTACAGTCTGAAGGCTATCGGTTGCAAATCCACAAATCCAGCCTTTATCGTAGCGGTACCATTTCGACATTCCCGGCACATACTGGCATATAAAAACAGGCTTATTATGATATTTTTTTTCAAATTGCCAGATATCGAACTGGGTATGCCTGCTATCGACAAAACCCAGTGTAAATGAGGGTTTGTGGGCAAAATATTCATACTTCGATGATTCCTGGAAAGATCCAAAAAACAAAACCGGCAGATCGCCTGCCACCTTTGCGATAGCTTCAGTTTTTGAGCGGTGCTTTTCAACGGATGCCAGGTCGCTCAGGGCATTGTTCCCGGTAATCATGATTCGTATTACAACTATGATTACGAACAATGGAATTACAGTGATGTAAATAAATCTCCTCAGTTTATCGCTTTGCCACAGGTATTTGTACAGTAATATAATCATCGGAATGGCAGCGCCAAGCGTCCATTGGGGCTGAACATGTCCACGGGTGGCTGCAGTCCAGAAAAAAACAACGAAACCAACAATCAGGTACTGCAGGGCCCGTTCGAAATGATCCCTCGGGCTATTCCGTACGATGAGGTATGCTACAGCGCCAAATATAAACGGATTATAGGCTGCCAGCAAATTAGGGAAATATTCGTAAACATACTTCCATTCGAAATCGCCGGCTCGTTCAACGAGGTGATACCTGAACGTAGGAAAATCATGAATATACTGCCAGTACAAATGAGGCATGAACAGAACCAGCGCTAAAATCCCTGATATCATAAATTTCCTGTTCCAAAATAATCGGATATTGGAGAGCAATACAAAAATAATTACCAGCGCTGCCTGGTATTTGCTGTAAACCAACCCGGCCATAGCTATAGCCATAAAGCCGGTATTCAGCCAGGTAGCATTTTTCAGAAACTGACGGTACGCGTAAAGGAACAAGGCCGTGAACAACAGCAATGCCGAATCAGGAGTTGTAATCACGCCCAGTATCGAAAACAAAGCCATTGAAGTAGCCAGCAAAAAGAATGTCAATACCTTCTTTGTATCCGGTTCGCGCTCATCAATGGCTTTCCAGGTAAAGAATAACGTTAGGATATGTGCTATCACGGTGACAAACCTTATGCCGAGTGCACCGGAGAATAGCATAGAACTGATCTTAATCATCAGCGCTACCATAGGAGGATGATCAAAATAACCCCAACTCAGATGCCTGCCGTAGAGGCTGTAATAGGTTTCGTCGCTAATTACTCCCGTATACTTTGCCTGAAGCATATTTAAAACAAATAAGGCAAGAGACAACAGTACGAAACTTACTTTATAATCTATTTTTCGCATCTATACAAAATTTACAAATTGCAACTACCTGCAATTAAGCAATATAATAATTTCCATTTCATTAAGCAAAAATAATACACTTTTCGGCTCAAGCGGTGCTTCCCCGAATTAATTTTCTTCTTTTCGTTTCAATCCCAAAGCCTTCATAATATATTACTTTACAATACTTTTGATACTTAGTAAAAAGCAGGATTTGCTCCACACCGGTGAAGCTTACAAACAGGAGTGATCCAAATTACTACTGCATTTGAGGAATACCAAAAGCCGAAACAAATTAATGGTCGCCCAAACCAGGAATGCATCCATGCCAGCGCTGCACAAAGGGCTGAAAAATCAAAGCTTTGTTGCAATATCATCATCGCCCGCCAGTATCAATACCCTTCAGGATTGACCAAAATACACTGCCTGATTCCCCAGGATCAATATTCGTCCCAGCTATTAATCGCAATATCCTCGGGTTGCAGTTTGCAGATGGCATAAATAAAAGCACTGGCCAACCGGGCATTGGTAATGAGCGGGATATTGAAATCAACCGCAGCCCGCCTGATTTCGTAATCGTTATAAAGCTCTGTTTTCGAAAGGTTTTTCGGAATGTTGATTACCAGGTCGATTTTACGGTTTTTCAGGTACTCGAGTGTGTTTGGCGATTCTTTTTCGTCGGGCCAGTAAAGCGCGGTAACCGGTACATCGTTATCGGCCAGGAACTTAGCAGAGCCATGGGTGGCAAAAAGGTTATAGCCACGCTCCACCAGCATGCGGGCACTGGTGAGTAACTCTATTTTGGATCGTGAATCGCCCGAAGACAACAGTATATTTTTTTTGGGAATCCTGTAGCCAACGGATAACATGGCTTTTAACAAGGCTTCATAATAGCTTTCGCCGATGCAGCCAACCTCGCCGGTACTGGCCATTTCGACACCTAAAACCGGGTCGGCTTTCTGAAGCCTGGAGAATGAGAACTGGGAAGCTTTAATACCCACATAGTCCATTTCGAAGGCAGACTTGGATGGTTTTTCGACCACTTCGCCCAGCATAATTTTTGTAGCCAGCTCAATAAGGTTAATTTTCAACACCTTGCTTACGAAGGGAAAACTCCTGGAAGCACGAAGATTGCATTCAATCACTTTGATATCGTTATCGCGTGCCAGGAACTGCATGTTAAACGGCCCGCTGATATTCAACGCCCTGGCGATGTCGCGCGATATTTTCTTTATACGCCGCGAGGTTTCGAAGTACATTTTCTGGGCAGGGAATACGATGGTGGCATCGCCCGAATGCACGCCGGCAAATTCAATGTGCTCACTTATGGCATACGCTACAATCTCGCCTTTATCGGCAACTGCATCAATTTCTATTTCCTTGGCATTCTGAATAAATTCCGAAACCACCACCGGAAATTCTTTCGAGACCCTGGCGGCGAGTGTAAGGAAGAAGTCGAGTTCCTGCCGGTTCGAAACCACGTTCATGGCAGCGCCCGAAAGCACATACGAGGGCCGGATAAGCACCGGAAAACCAACTTCATCCACAAATTCGTAAATCTGCTCAATTTCAACCAGTTCCTTCCAGCGTGGCTGATCGATGCGGAGTGTATCGAGCAGTGATGAAAATTTGTGACGGTTTTCGGCATTGTCGATACTCTCGGGAGCAGTACCCAGTATTGGCACCTGCTGCCCGTGCAGACGCATTACCAGGTTGTTGGCAATTTGTCCGCCGGTGCTTACAACCACGCCTTTGGGCTGCTCAAGTTCAATGATATCCATTACCCTTTCGAAGGAGAGTTCATCAAAGAACAAGCGATCGCAGGTATCGTAATCGGTACTTACCGTTTCGGGATTAAAATTGATCATAACCCCACGGTAGCCCAGTTTGCGGGCTGTGGCGAGTGCATTTACAGAGCACCAGTCGAATTCGACCGAACTGCCGATACGGTAGGCTCCCGAGCCCAGTACAATCACCGAATTGCCGTCTTTTTCAGGTTCTATATCGTGGGCCGAACCATTGTACGTCATGTACAGGTAGTTGGTTTGCGCCGGGTATTCAGCGGCCAGGGTATCTATCTGCTTGATGTAGGGGACCACGCCCAGTTTTTTCCGGTAATTGCGTACCCGGAGCATTTCCTGATGCAGGTTGCCCGGTTTATCATACAGGAAACGGGCTACCTGGAAATCGGAGAACCCTTTCTGCTTGGTTGCTTTCATCAGTTCAACCGGTATGTCCTCCACCTGTGAAAAAGTTTTCAGGTACTCCATGTGATCGAAAATGGATTTCAGTTTCACCAGGAACCAGTTATCAATTTTTGTAAGCTCATGCACCTGGTTCACCGTATAGCCTGCCTCGAAAGCGCTGGCAATGGAATAAATGCGCATATCAGTAGGCGCCGAAAGCGATTTATCAATATCGCTGAACTCCAGATCCGTATTACCGACAAAGCCATGCGTTCCCTGCCCGACCATACGCAACCCTTTCTGAATGGCCTCTTCGAAAGTACGGCCTATAGCCATAATTTCGCCCACGCTCTTCATGCTCGAACCTATTTCCTTCGAAACGCCGGTAAATTTATTGAGATCCCAGCGGGGAATTTTTACCACTATGTAATCGAGTGCCGGTTCAAAAAAAGCAGTGGTAGTGCGTGTTACCGAATTTTTGAGTTCGTGCAGCCCATAACCTAAGGCCAGTTTTGCAGCTACGAAAGCCAGCGGGTAGCCGGTGGCCTTTGATGCCAGTGCCGACGAACGCGACAAACGTGCATTTACTTCGATAACGCGGTAATCCTCGGAGTTGGGATCGAGGGCATATTGCACATTACACTCGCCTACAATGCCTACATTTCGAACAATCTCAATGGAAATGCTCCGGAGTTTGTGGTATTCGCGGTTGGTAAGGGTTTGCGATGGGGCAACCACAATACTCTCGCCGGTATGTATGCCCAGCGGGTCGAAATTCTCCATGTTGCAAACGGTGATGCAATTGTCGTAACAATCGCGCACTACTTCGTATTCCACTTCTTTCCAGCCTTTGAGGCTTTCTTC
>CAYNVK010000003.1:13980-18699 GCA_964400395.1 uncultured Lentimicrobiaceae bacterium
AACAATCGCGCACTACTTCGTATTCCACTTCTTTCCAGCCTTTGAGGCTTTCTTCGACCAATATCTGCGATGAATATGAAAAGGCTGTGCCTGCCAGTTTCAGCAATTCCTCGCGGTTGTTGCAAAAACCTGAACCTTGTCCGCCAAGAGTAAAAGCTGCACGCACAATAATCGGGAAGCCCAATGTTTCAGAAGCCTTCAGCGCATCGTCAATCGTAGTAACGGCAATGCTGCGCGGGGTTTTGATGTTTATTTTCCGGAGGTTATCGGCAAAAATTTCGCGGTCCTCGGTGTCGATGATTGATTGCACCGGCGTACCCAGCACTTTTACATTGTATTTTTCGAGGGTGCCCGATTTAAAAAGTTCAATACCGCAATTGAGTGCCGTTTGCCCGCCGAACGAAAGCAGAATTCCTTCGGGTTTTTCCTTTTCAATCACTTTTTCAATAAAATATGGAGTAACCGGCAGGAAATAAATTTTATCGGCAACGCCTTCGGAGGTTTGCACAGTGGCGATATTGGGATTGATGAGGATGGTAAAAATATCTTCTTCGCGCAAGGCTTTGAGCGCCTGCGACCCGCTATAATCAAATTCACCGGCTTCACCTATTTTCAGCGCGCCCGAACCCAGAACCAGTACTTTTTTTATTTGTATCATTTTTATTCTTTTAAGCAAATTTTTATTCTATTTACTTTGAGGTTGTGTTAGTTTACCACGGAGGCACGGAGAGCACAGAGATACACGGAGGAGTTTCTGAAACATGTGATTTTAAATTTATCTCCGATTCCCCGGTATTCCCGGAGGCAATCTATTCTTTTGGAAGTACTTCAAATTCTTTTGTAACCATTGATACCAATTGACTTCTTATGTTTTCGCAATGAAAATTAAAAAGTAATCCTTTCGGTTTTGAAGTTAACTTCAAATAGGATAATAATTGTGCCTGATACAATGGAATCATTTCTTCAACTGCCTTAAGTTCCACAATTATCAAATCTTCAACCAATAAATCCAATCTAAGCTGACCTCCTAAATTTTTTCCTTTATACAAAATAGGAATGACCATTTCAGATTGAACTTTTAATCCTCGCATTTTTAGTTCCTCAATCAGGCACGTTTGGTAAACCGATTCCAAAAGACCTGGTCCCAATTGTTTGTGAACTTCTATGGCACAACCTATTATTTTATAGGAAATGTCATTAATAAATTGCTGAGTTATTTTCATTATTTTTTTGAATTAAAAATGGATCAGTTGGAAACAAAAAAAAAGAAAAATATTTTCTTGACATTTTGAGAATATTCTCCGTGTCCCTTTGTGCCCTCCGTGCCTCCGTGTTTATTTCTTTTCCCGTACTACCTTTAAAAAATCATCAAACAGGTATTCACTGTCGGTAGGTCCGCTCGAAGCCTCAGGATGGAATTGTACCGAAAAAACATCGCGGGTTTTATGCCTGATGCCTTCGTTGGTGCCATCATTAAGATTTATAAAAAACGGTTCCCATTCATCCGAAAGTGTTTTATTATCAATGGCAAAGCCATGATTTTGCGAGGTAACAATCGCCTTGTTGGTACCGCATTGCAGCACAGGTTGGTTGTGGCTGCGATGCCCGTATTTGAGTTTGTATGTATCGGCACCTGATGCAAGTGCCAGCAGTTGGTTACCCAGGCAAATGCCGAAGATTGGTGTGTCCTGTTTTAAAGATTTCTCGAGATGGGCTATAGTTACATCGCACATTTTGGGATTGCCGGGCCCATTGGAAATAAACAGGCCGTCGTATTGTTCGTTTGAGTAATCATAATCCCAGGGAACCCGTATCACGGTGGTATCGCGTTTCAGGAAATGACGGATAATATTGTATTTTACGCCGCAATCGACCAGCAGAATCCGTGTGGAACCATTCCCATACACCACCACTTTATCGGTACTTACCTGTGCCACCAGGTTATCGGTGTTGGGATCGTGAAACCCGGGATCGTTGTCGCCGAACACGATTTTACCAAGCATAGCGCCTTTTTCCCTGATTATCTTTGTGAGCTCGCGGGTGTCAATACCATACAGACCGGGAATATGATGCGCTGTAAGCCAGTCGCCGAGGCTTTTGCGGGCGCTCCAGTGGCTGTACTGTTCCGAATAATCAGAAACAATGAGGGCGGTAACCTGTATGCGTTCCGACTCAAAATAATCGGGCAGCCCATCGTTCATTTTTGCTTCGGGCACGCCATAATTACCGATGAGCGGGTAAGTTGCAACCATGATCTGTCCGGCGAAAGAAGGATCAGTCAGGCTTTCAGGGTAACCTGTCATGGAAGTGTTGAAAACAACTTCACCGGCCACGGAACCTTCATAACCAAAGGATTTACCCGTAAATACAGTTCCATCTTCAAGGATAAGCTTCGCTGTGGTTTCTTTTAACATCATGTTGTTTATCAGTATTATGGAAAAATTTGTCCTGTTTATGGATTTCACTGCACAAAATTTTTTCAGGTCGTAACCTGAAATTTTCTTTCTGCCTGGCTGGCAAAGTGTGTAGTGAAACATGTACACAAAATGAAGGATTGCCGACAGAACCAGCAATCCTTCATTTTGTCATTTGCAATTCGGATATTGTATAAATATACCATTTTGCAAAGGTAAAATAAATATTTATACAGTCGGTTAATTCGAACCAATAATCTGCATCAATTCATCAAGTTTTGGCGAAAGAATAATTTCGGTGCGCCTGTTTTTGGCTTTGTTTGCCGGCGAATTGTTTGGCACTACCGGAAGGTACTCGCCCCGGCCGGAAGCAACCAGTCGTTTCGGATCAATTTTGCCGTTGGCTAACAGTATTTTAACAATAGAAGTAGCCCGCATGGTACTCAGGTCCCAGTTGTCTTTTACCTGGTTTTGGCTGCTCAAAGGCACGTTGTCGGTATGACCTTCGATGAGGATGCTGATGTCGGGATTTTTTTCCAGTACTTTAGCCAGATCTTTCAGCGCAGTAACGCCTTCGTTGCTAACATCCCACTTGCCCGAGGCAAAAATTAGTTTTTCCTCGAGCGAAACATAAACCTTGCCATCCTTCATGTGTACGGTAAGCCCTTTGCCTTCGAAACCCATGAGCGCATCGGCAACAGCCTTGCGAAGCGCGTTGGTCACTGAATCCTTTTTATGCAATGCCATCTGCAATTCGGCCAGGTTTTTGCCCTTAATTTCCAGTTCGCTCCTGAGTGCACGCAGCCGATCCTCGCGGGCCAGCAAGGTATCCTGCGCAACTTTCAGCTCGGCCATTACTTTTTCCGAATCCTCAAAATTTTCGGAGAATTGCTTTTTCAGTAATTCGTGCGAGCGGTCCAGTTCATTGTAATCGGCAGTGAGCAGTCGCAGCATGGACCCCAGCCGCGAAGTATCTGCTTTCAGGGCGCTGTTTTCCTTTTTATAACGGTCATTTTCGTTGGTAAGAGCCACCACCCGGCCATCCAGTTCTTCCACTTTTGAGTTCAGGCGGATACTTTCCTCCGAGCAGCTTGCTGTGAGGTCCTTGTATTTTTTCATGGAAACACAGGATGAAAAAACACCAACCACGAACAGGATCGCGATCAGCTTTGTTAACTTATTATTCACTAAACTACTCATAATTAACTATTTATTAGTTCTATTGATTTTACGGGATTAAAATTCTATTTCTAACAGCGAAGGGCAATGATCCGAATGCACAGCCATTGGAAGTATTACAGCACGCTTCATGTTTTTTTCGAGTTCGTCGCTCACCATATTGTAATCGATACGCCAGCCCAGGTTGCGGCTGCGGGCCCCGGCCCGGTAACTCCACCAGGTGTAGTGATGGGGATCTTTTACAAAATAACGGAATGAATCGATGAAGCCACTATTGAGGAACCCCGACATCCATTCGCGTTCTTCGGGTAAAAACCCGCTGCTTGTGGCATTGCGTACGGGATCGTGAATATCGATGGCACGGTGGCAAATATTATAATCGCCGGAGATAACCAGGTTTGGTCTGGTTTTCTTTAGTTCGAGTACATAATTCTGAAAATCGGAAAGCCACTGCATTTTAAATGCCTGCCGCTCGTCGCCGGTGGTACCCGATGGATGATACACCGATATTACACTTTTATCGCCAAAATCGGCACGTAGGAACCGGCCTTCAAAATCGTACTTTTCAATACCCATTCCGTATACTACCTTGTCGGGTTCGGTTTTTGATAAAATACCAACTCCGCTGTAGCCTTTTTTTTCGGCAGGGAACCAATATGTATGATATCCGAGTGCCTCAAATTCGACAACCGGAATCTGGTCGGGCTGGGCTTTTATTTCCTGAAGGCAAACTATATCTGGGGCCGCCGCCTGTAACCATTCAATAAATCCTTTGCTAATGGCAGCCCTTATTCCATTTACATTGTACGTTATGATGTTCATTCCACAGGTATTTTAATCAGGGTCCGACAAACAGTTTATACCCGCAAAAATAATCGATTAACGCCCCGGTTGTGTGTATCGAAATAACAAGTTATACAGAAATAATCAACAACCTGCGGTCGCAGAAGTCCGAACCAAAACATGTTGAAAAGCATGCAATGAACTATATGCATTCAGGAATACAGCACAGCAACATACCTGATTACGAATCAGCAATTATTTTTCGCAAAAAACACTTTATAAACCTCAAAAATTTAATATCGCTTGAAAATCTATAAGTATTTGTATATTTGAAATCAATACC
>CAYNVK010000003.1:18799-22666 GCA_964400395.1 uncultured Lentimicrobiaceae bacterium
TTAATAACCATTGATTTGCCTGGCATAATTTACCGGTGCAATACCGAGGCTGAGAAGGTATTCGGGGTACAGCCCGGAACGCTGATAAAGCAGAATATAAAGGATCTGGTATTGTTTGAGCAAAACAAAGGCTTCGAAAACGAAATTCTACCAGCTTTACGGTTACTGGGCAATATCCAGTTGCAATGCCGTTTGAAGAATAATGAAAATGCTTTTTACACCCTTCATTTTATAAGCCTGTTAAATACTGAAAATGAACTCACTGCAATTACAATAACATTATCAGGTGAGCCAGGAAACAGCATGTTGCATGATCTCGAAGTGATTAACCGCACCCTCGCGAACCTCAGCGACAACTACCTGGATAACATAAACCTGATAACTGCGCTCTGCGGACAGCTGCTGGGTGCTTCGAGTGCGCTGTACAACAGGCTTAACGAAAGTCTTTTATGCTCCTTCGGCAAGTGGAATACTGCGCCTGATCATATTCCGGTGGTTAAACCCGAAGGCCGGATTTGCTATGATGTAATCCGGCAGAAAAGCAATGACATTGTTTTTATCGAAAATCTTCCCGAATCAGTATATGCTGCCTCCGACCCCAATGTTTTGCAGTATAATCTGAAGGCGTACCTGGGTCATAAGGTGAGATGTAACGGCGAACCTGTAGGCTCGCTTTGTGTTGTTTTCCAGCATCATTTTGAGTTAACCGGTCACCACAGGTATATCATCAGCCGGCTGGCCCTGGCGCTGGAAGCTGAAGAAACCTCCGAATCGCTGCGAAAAAGCAAAAAGCGATACAGCGAATTGTTCGATTTTGCCGTCGAAGGCATCCTGATTGGTTCGGCTAATGGTATAGTTACCGATTCGAATAAAAGCATACAAAAAATGACCGGTTTTCAGCATCACGAGCTGGCAGGCAAACATATTTCGGAAATACTGTTTACAGAACAAAGCCTGAAAGACAAACCCTTCAGGTTCGACCTGCTGCAGGAAGGCCAGGTTGTAGTGAATGAAAGGGAAATCCTGTGCAAGGACCAGCGTGTGATCACGGTTGAAATGCACTCGAAAATGATGCCCGACAAAACCTACCAGACTGTGCTTTTTGATGTTACTGCACGGAAAGAAGTGGAAAAGAAGTTGCATCAGTCAGAAAATACTTACCGGGGCATCATTAACAGCCTGAACGATGCCATTTATATCCTCGATCAGGATGGATGTTTCGTGGATGTAAATGAGGCAGCCGAAAAACTTTATGGGTACGAGAAGGCATATTTTATCCATAAAACACCCGCTTTTCTGGCAGCGCCGGGTTTAAATGACCTTGAAATGACGCTAAAACATATCCAGAATGCATATCATGGACAAACTGTACGGTTCGAATTCTGGGGTTTACGAAAAGATGGTTCAG
The DNA here is from genome assembly GCA_964400395.1 of uncultured Lentimicrobiaceae bacterium. Lineage (GTDB taxonomy): Bacteria > Bacteroidota > Bacteroidia > Bacteroidales > UBA4417 > UBA4417. The sequence continues at coordinate 20,208 of CAYNVK010000003.1, forward strand.
TTTTCCCGAAAGAAGTAAGCCTGGCACCCGGTTTCTGGTTCGACAGGAAGGTGGTTATTGCCGCCGGCCGCGAAATGACTGAACGCAAACGCGTGGAAGAATCGCTCAGGATCAGCGAGGAAAAATACCGGATGCTGGTACAGTACTCGAGCGACCCGATTTTCAGTTTCAATCCCGACGAAACCTATCGCTTTGTTAACGATGCATTTGCAACTCCATTCGGCAAAAAGCCCGAAGAAATCATAGGCCGGACACCTTTCGATATTTTTCCGCCCGACGAAGCCGAGAAAAGGCTCAGGTTGGTGAGGCAGGTTTTTGCAACCGGCGAAAAAGGCGAGATAGAAGTAAAAGTGGTGAATGTGCAGCAGGAGGAAAAGTATTACCTTACCATGGTTGACCCCGTAAAAGACGAGCATGGCCATATTTTATGGATCACCTGTATTTCGAAAGATATTACCCAGCGCAAAAAAGCCGAACAACAACTCCGGGAAAAGAATGAACAGCTTAACGCCATCAATGCTGAGAAAGACAAATTCTTCTCCATTGTGGCCCACGACCTGCGAGGCCCCATGAATGGCTTCCTCGGACTCACCGGTATTATGGCCGATGATATCGAAAATTTATCGGCGGATGAACTCAGGGAGATTGCTACCACCATGCGATCGTCGGCAGTTAACATTTACCGGCTTATTGAAAACCTTCTCGAATGGTCGAAAATGCAGCGCGGCATCCTCAGCTACGAGCCTCAGCCATTGTTCCTGAAATCGTCGCTCACCAAAAGCATTGAGCTTATGATGGATATGGCCACCAAGAAAGGAATTGAACTGCAGATTAAAATTCCTGATCACAGCGTGGTATTTGCCGATATACATATGCTCGAAACCATTGTCCGGAACCTGGTTTCGAATGCAATAAAGTTTTCCTTTAAAGGCGAAACCGTTGAAATAGCTGCCGAAAAAACAGAAGGGAACATGATTCGTGTGCAGGTGAAGGACAGCGGTATCGGCATCCCTGCCCACCTGGCCGACAAGCTTTTCATGCTCACCGAAAACACAAGCCGTAAAGGTACCGAAGGCGAGTCGTCAACCGGCCTTGGGCTGGTACTTTGCAAAGAATTTGTCGAAAAACAGGGCGGTAAAATATGGGTCGAAAGCCAGGAAGGCGCCGGAAGTTGCTTTATTTTTACCTTACCCCAATCGTGAAGCCGTTCCTAGATAATTGCAGCGCTAACTGAAAAAATATATCACGCCTCGAAAATGGCGCAGGTGCCTCTGCAAAGGCCGCCACACTCATCAAGGCAAGGTTCGGTGTGTATCATCACTTCTGTTTTGGGAAAATGATTTTTGATTTTCAGCGTGATTTCATCGCAGATATCGTGCGCTTTTTTCACCGTGAGGTCCTTATTCACCACCAGGTGAAACTCCACAAATCTTTCGGAACCGGCTTTGCGGGTTTTGAAGTTGTGAAAATTCAACACCTGCGGATTCATTTTTTCGATAATCTGGGTAATAATTTTTTCTTCTTCTTCAGGTAAACTGGCATCGAGCAGGTAGGTAACTGCCTCGGAAGTAAGTTCCCAGGCGGCTTTTACGATAAGCCCGGCCACGCCAATGGCAATCACGGGGTCAATCCACTCCAGGTGCAAATCCGGGAACCGCCATTTGCCCAGCATATAAAAACTGAGGCCTGCAGCCACCCCTGCCGAAGTCCACACATCGGTGCGCAAATGCCAGCCATCGGCCATCAGGGCTGCCGAGTCGGTTTCTTTACCAACTTTAAAGAGTTTGCGCGAAATAAACAGGTTTGTAAAGGCCGAAACGCCCATCACAACGATACCCCACTGTATGTTTTCAACAGGTTCGGGGAAAATGAGTTTATGAACGGATTCGAAAATGATCCATCCGGCGGCAACAAAAATGAGAAGTCCTTCGATGGCAGCCGAGAGATTTTCGAATTTCCCGTGCCCGTAAGTATGCTCATCGTCAGCTGGCTTGCCTGAAGCCCGAACCGCGAAAAATGCGATGAGTGCGGCTATCAGGTCGACGCCGGAGTGTATAGCTTCCGATAAAATAGACACCGCACCGGAGTATAAACCAACGAAGAGTTTAAAAACCACCAGCATCGAATTGGACATCACCGAAAGTGCCGCTACCCGGCTTTTCTTGCTTTTATGATTCGTCATCTGTTTTTAATTAACATTTTAATGTAACCGGTATTAAACAGGCATAAAAATTCCCCATGGGCTTCAACTGTCCCACAGGGTTATAAATCCTGCTGCCACCTGATCGTGGCCCGGCTGCACCATAAATTTACTAAAGGCCGCCTGCTCAATGAAAGTTGCAAAATTATTCAGCTTTTCGAAAAAGTGCAAACAAATCCCAAAAGTTAGAATGAGTAAAAATAAATATTGCTCATCCGTAAAATTACCACAATTCCAAGAATTGATTATATTGTTGAAA
>CAYNVK010000004.1:0-21061 GCA_964400395.1 uncultured Lentimicrobiaceae bacterium
AAAGCGTGTCAGCGATTCGCTAACCGACAGCATGATCGTAAACGGTTATTTTCACGGAGGCCTAGAACAACATGTGCGTGAGCGCGTACTGGCAAAATTCCGCAACGGAAGCTGCAACATACTGGTTTGTACTGACCTTGCCTCGCGTGGCCTTGATATACCCGAAATAAAGCATATTATTCATTATCATCTGCCAGCCAATGCAGCTGCTTACACGCATAGAAACGGGCGCACTGCCCGAATGCATGCAAGCGGCGATGCCTACCTGATACTGAGTGCGGAGGAAACAGTGCCTGACTATATTAAAAATGATTTTAGCACCATACAAACGGATGATACCCGAATATTGCCGCCAAAGCCCGACTGGGCCACATTGTACATCGGAAAAGGCAAAAAAGACAAACTCAACAAAGTTGATATTGTCGGTTTCCTGATGCAGAAAGGAAATTTAAAAAAGGAAGAGATCGGGTTAATTGACGTGAAAGATTTCTTTTCGTACGTGGCTGTAAAACGCACCAAAATAGGCGAATTGCTGCGGAAAGTGCGTAATGAAAAAATAAAGAACATGAAAGCCGCAATCGAAGAGTGCGACTAACTCGTGCATAAACCCACTCAACAAAACTTATCAGCCAGCCTGTTCCCTATTTAGCAGTTACGTAGGCCGACAAATCGGAGTGAAGAATATCATATAACTCCTTCATATTTTGTTGCAGGGTTTCGCAGAAAAGGAAACCGAAAAGCGGAAATTTACCAAAATCAGCTTTGCGCAATTCAAGTGGCTTTTCGAAACCGGCCAGTAGTTTTCCGTAATCAAATGATTGTATTTGCTTTCCTTCAATACCAGTACTGTTATTGAGTACAATATTGCTGTAAACCAGCCCCTCCCTGCCTTTCAATAACGATTTCCAGTCGGGGATGATCTGCCTGAACAAATACTCGTAAATATTTATACCAAAGGCGTACCAGGCCAGGTCGGGCGTTGAGCACCAGCCGCCAAAACGCAGCGGATTAACCTCAATAGGCGCTACTGTGCCATTTCCAGCAATGCGAACCTCAACATGAGCCGGAAAATTGCGAAGAACAGCTCTTTTGCCTATTTCTGACAGAAAATCTGTGAGCGGAGTAAGATACTGCTCAACAATTTCCTTGGAAGTAATATAAACCCGGTCGTTCACATCTTTGCCGGAAGCAAAAATATGTTTCATCATGTTTAAAATCACAGGTTTCCCATCGCGGTTAAAATAACAGTCGACAGCAAACTCATCGCCTTCGATGCATTCTTCAATAATAAACTCGCCGGTATGAAGTACTTCGGGTGGATACAGGTCTTTAATCCGGTCAATTTCACCCAAAATTGCCCTGACGGTTTCAGGCCATTCCTCAATTTTCTCCACTTTATATACCCCGAGGCTGAAAAATCCAACAGCCGGCTTTATAATGAAAGGAAACCTGAACCCGCTGATATCGAGCGTGCTGATACTTTGCAACCCAATGCGCTGATAAAAATAACCCGGAAAGAGGTCGCTCAGCAAATCCCGGAAATCGGCCTTATTTTTGAACAGCTTAATTTTTCCGGGTAATTGTGTATGCTGCAGGTTATTTTCGATCCAGCTGATTGAATTTTCGGAATTGGTGTAAAGCAAGGGATCACCACTTCCATTATATTTGCTTATCACCTCTGATTCATGCAGCAGGTTCAGGTTGCGGCCGGTTGCTATTTCTTCGGCCAATGGTGTTTGCACTACAGGAATCCTTCCTTTTTCGAGCGTTTGCAACAGGAATTCCGAGATATAAGGCTTTTCGAGCAGGATCATTTGTATGGCAATTAAATCAGTTAAGCGTTTGTCGGCTTCATATTTTGAAATAGACCGGTCACCTCATTTTAAGCATCAGCAGGTATATTGTATCCAACACCGACTTGCGGTTAATTTTACCGGTTTATTACTACCTGGTTGCCCTACGTTCGAGTTCCTCCCTTTTGAGGGTTACCAGGTTACCGATGGATTTACCATCGCGGTAGGTTCTCAGTCGCAGGGTTATTGGCCCTTCGGGCAATACAACCGGCTGGCTGTATTTCGGGCTGAAGGTATCGGGCATGGCATCATCAATGGTAAAATATACCTCGAGACCGGGAGCCTCTGTTTCGATAGTGAAAGTAAGTTTCCCGTCTTTCAGGCTGGTTTTTATTACAGGATCATAAATGGCTTTAGCATAGTTTACTTCAGCAATATCTGATCTTTCGAACTGGATTTCGACGCGTTTAATAAAACCATCCCAAGATTTAGTTTCTTTCGGTGACCAGTAAACCTCGGCCAGGGCCCATGCGCGCGGATAAGTCATATATTGAGCATGCCGGAGATTTGGTACCTGCTCCGTCCAGAGATTGCCTTGTCCGCCCAGGATATATTTGGCTTCCACACCATCAGGAACCGGCTCAAAACTGTAACATTTGTTAAGCCTAAGGCTGGCATAAATGGGAGGATCGACCGTGCGCTCGCCCTGCACATAATCGAGGTACGCAAATGTAGTTGGAGTCATCACCACGTCGTGTCCCATTTTTGATGCTTCAATACCACCTTTAATACCGCGCCAGCTCATTACTGTTGCCTCGGGCGATATACCTCCATCCAGAATTTCGTCCCAGCCAATCAGCTTTTTGCCTTTAGCTTTCAGGATGGCTTCTACGCGGTTCATAAAATAACCCTGGAGGTCCTCCACATGCCTGATGCCCAACTTTTTCATTAATTGCTGGCAGCCTGCATCCTCGGCCCAGTATCCTTTGTAACATTCGTCGCCACCCACGTGAATATACTTGCCCGGGAAAAGAGCAGCTACTTCGGTAAATACTTTATCCAAAAACACATATACATTTTCATCCGAAGGGTTCAGGGCATTTTCGATATTCATTTTAAAGGTCCCGTTGCCGTACCACTCCGAAAAAGGTGCGCCGGGATTCACCCTGGTGCTGGTATCCTTTTTGCAACTAAGTTCGGGATACGATGCAATGGCAGCCATACTATGACCGGGAACATCAATTTCGGGTACAATGGTAATGTTTCGCTGTGCGGCATATTCAATAACTTCACGTATGTCGTCCTGTGTATAAAAACCGCCATCGGTGGCCTTTTCGCCTGGTTTTGGGAAACTACGATCGCCGAAATGCCCATACCGCTGCACGCGCCATGCACCAACTTCGGTAAGTTTAGGCAGCGACTTTATTTCAATCCGCCATCCTTCATCATCGGTTAGGTGCCAATGGAAGGTATTAAATTTCCAACGGGCCATTTCATCGATATACTTTTTTACATCCTCTTTGGTGAAGAAATGCCGGCTTACATCGAACATCAGTCCACGCCAGCCAAAACGGGGATAATCAGTAATCTGCACAACCGGAATAGTCCATTTTGCCTGCACCGGCTGCTTGCTTTCTATCTCTTTGGGCAACAGTTGCAGCAGTGTTTGCATGCCATAAAAAAGTCCCGCAGGCTGGTTTGCAGATATTGTTATGTTTTTGGAGGTAGCCTGTAAGGAATAGCCTTCATTGCCCAGCTGTTGGTCGGGGTTGCTGTTAAGGATCAATTGAATGGTACCTTTTGTTCCCTGCGATGTTTTGAGCGCAAATGAAGTTGCCTGATTTAGTTTTTGAACCAGCATTTCGGCAGTGTTTCGGCCCTCAGGCTTATTGTAAGTGACTTTTGCCGATTTAGTTAAAACGAAACTGCCACTGCCTGCTTGCACGCTTACCGGTTGGGGTATTAAATTGATTTTGTTGGTTTGAGCTGCTGCCGAAACAACTGCTATTGTCAGCACCAGGAGAAAAAGTTTTTTCATAAACTGAAAGTGTTGTTAATAAAATAAGTTTTAAGGGCAGAGTGGCGTTATTTTTTGCTTTTGAAAAGTTTCTGAAAACCTTTGGTGTAGTAGGTTTGGTTGCTTCCGTCGGGGGCGGTGTAGATAAAATAAGCATCAAGTTTGGGATGTTTTTTCAGGTACTCTTTCCCTTTTTCAACGCCCATCACCATAAAAGCTGTAGCATAGGCATCGGCGGTCATGCAATCATTGGCCAGTACCGAAACGCTGAGTGTGGTATGCGTAACAGGGAAACCCTTTGCCGGATCAATTTCGTGTGAATAGCGTTTGCCGTTTTCTTCAAAATATTTGCGATAGCTTCCTGAGGTCGATATAGCCACATCCTGCAAGGCAAGTACTTCCTGTATTATTTTCGGATCGTCGGCATTTTTGGCAGGTACTTCGATGGCTACATTCCATTTCTCGCCACCCGGTTTGGTACGTCGCGCCAGCACTTCGCCTCCTATATCAATCAGGTATGACTGAATGCCTTTCGAATCGAGAAAAGCAGCCACCACATCAACAGCATATCCCTGGGCAATGGCATTAAAATCGATACGGATGCGCGGATCGGTTTTTATCAGTTTCCCGTTGTCGAGCATCACTTTATGAAAACCAACAAACTGAAGGATGCTATCCACCTTGTGCTGGTTCATGTTTACACGGTTCTGCCGGCCAAAACCCCAGGCCGAAACAAGTGGACCCACCGTGATATCGAATGCCCCGTAGGTTTTTTCCGAAACCTCCATTGCTTTCTGAAAAATAGCAGTAAACATTTTATCGGCACGTACTTCCGGATCATTGTTATTCATCCGCGAAATGATGGAGTTAGGCTTATAGGTTGAAGCCGTTGAATCGAACCTGCTCAGCAACGAATCAATTGATGGTTTATAATTGGCACTGTCGTCAGCGTAATAGGTTATGGCATAATAGGTGCCCTGTGTTTCGCCGCCAAACTTAACAAGCACAGGTTCTTTGCGGTGCCGGCACGAAACCAGCAGAAGCATGGAAAGAAAAACCAAAAAATAAATTTTGGACAGGAATCGATTCATTGTCAATACTTTAAGAAAAGAGTTAGCAGACCCGGATTTTGTAGCGAAAATAATGAAAAAAGCCGGCTGTACAGCCGGCCTGGTAACATTATCCTCCAAAATCGTCGAGGGCTATATTTTCGGGTGGAACGCCAAGCTGGTCAAGCATATTCAACACAGCCGCATTCATCATGGGCGGACCGCAGAGATAGTATTCAATATCTTCGGGTGCCGGATGCTTATCCAGGTAATTTTGGAGCACAACCTGGTGAATAAACCCGGTATATCCGGTCCAGTTATCTTCTTTTAAAGGTTCGCTGAGCGCAAGGTTAAAGCTGAAATTGGGATTTTTTGCTTCAATATCCCTGAATTCGTTCTCGTAAAATACCTCGCGCAACGACCGTGCTCCATACCAGTAACTGGTTTTGCGGATTGTTTTTTTAGTTAAAAACTGATCGAAAATCATGGAGCGAAGCGGGGCCATTCCGGCACCTCCGCCTATAAAAATCATTTCCCTGTCGGTATTTTTCACGGCAAACTCGCCATAAGGTCCACTTACCATTACCTTATCACCGGGCTTGCGCGAAAAAATAAACGAAGAGCAAACACCCGGGTTCACAGGCAGGAATTGATTTTTCGACCGGTCCCAGGGTGGTGTGGCAATACGGATGTTGAGTTTTACGATATTGCCTTCGGCCGGATGGTTAGCCATGGAATATGCACGATACACAGGTTCAGGATTTTTCATTTTAAGGTCCCACATCTTCAGTGCATCCCAATCGCCGCGATATTCCGTTTCAACATCCATATTCCGGAAGTCAATCTCAATCTTAGGTACATCAATCTGGATATAGCCCCCGCTTACAAAATCAAGATCTTCGCCATCAGGCAGTTTAACCACAAATTCTTTAATAAAGGTTGCCACGTTCCGGTTCGAAATCACTTCGCATTCCCATTTTTTAATCCCGAAAATCTCTTTCGGAATTTCAATTTTAAGGCTTTCGCGAACTTTTACCTGGCAGCCCAAACGCCAGTTATCGTGAATCTGTTTGCGGGTGAAAAAGCCAACTTCGGTAGGCAAAATAGAGCCGCCACCTTCAATTACCTGGCATTTGCACATGCCGCAGGTGCCGCCGCCACCACAGGCCGATGGCAGAAACAGCTTGGCATCAGACAAAGTTGAAAGCAGGCTCGAACCACCGTTTGCTGCCAGTTCCTTTTCGCCATTTATTGTAATAGTAACCGGTCCTGATGGCGCCAGTTTGGCTTTCGCATATAGCAACATCATTACCAGTGATATGATCACGATAAGGAAAATAAGTGTTCCCACAATTAAGGGTAAAGCTAATGTTCCTATAAATAAAAATGCAGAAAGTATCATAAAGTGGTGTAAAGCGTTAGATTTTTATTCCCATGAAACTCATAAAAGCTATTGCCATAAGACCTGTGATTATAAAAGTGATTCCCAGCCCGCGCAAGGGTTTGGGAACATTGGAATAGGTAATTTTTTCGCGTACAGCAGCCAAAGTTACTATGGCCAGAAACCAGCCAACGCCTGAACCAAAAGCATAAACGGTAACCTCGCTGATGGCGGTGTATTCGCGTTCCTGAACAAATAAAGCCACACCCAGAATGGCACAATTAACTGCAATCAGTGGCAGGAATATGCCCAATGCATTGTAAAGAGAGGGTGAGAATTTTTCGACCACCATTTCGACCAGCTGAACTATAGCAGCAATTACTGCGATAAAAATAATAAAGCTGAGGTAACCAAGGTCGAGATCAGCCAGTTGCGGGCTAAGCCAAGCCAGGGCCCCGGCTTTTAACAGGTAATGATCGACTAACCAGTTTACAGGTGCGGTTACTACAAGCACAAAAATTACGGCTGCGCCCAGCCCTATTGAGGTTTTAACGGTTTTTGAAACTGCCAGGTACGAACACATCCCCAGGAAATATGCAAAAATCATATTATCGATAAAGACGCTTCGTACAAACAGGTTAAATAAATTATCCATATCTGGTTTCTTTTGTCAAAGATTTTGGTTCAACGGTTTAACTCTTAAAGAAGTAAGCAAAATAGCAATGCCGGGTAATTATTCCTGCAATTCCTTGGTCCGGCTTCGCTGCACCCAAATGATAATGCCAATGGTGATCAGGGCCATTGGGGGTAAAATCATCAGCCCGTTATCCACGTATCCCCACTGGTAAAATATTTTGGGAATTACTGGGATACCGAAAAATTTACCCGAGCCAAGCAATTCGCGCACAAAAGCTACAATTACCAGGATAAGGCCATAGCCAAGCCCGTTTCCGATGCCATCAACAAATGAGGGCCACGGCTTATTTCCCATGGCAAAAGCTTCGAGACGCCCCATCAGTATGCAGTTAGTGATAATTAACCCAACAAAAACAGAAAGCTTTTTGCTTACGTCATACACAAATGCTTTCAGCAACTGGTCGACAATAATAACCAATGCCGCAACCACGGCAAGTTGTACAATGATGCGTATCCGCGAAGGAATTGTGTTTCGCAGGGCCGAAATAATCAGGTTCGAAAAAGCCGTAACAATGGTTACCGACAAAGCCATAACAATAGCCGGTTTAAGCTGAACTGTTACTGCAAGAGCCGAACAAATACCCAGTACCTGGACTGTAATTGGATTTTCGAGGTTAAAGGGATTTTTAAGCAGCTTTAATATCCTGGTTGAGAACATGGGTTCTCTTTCTTTGGTAATATTCGGATCGCTCATTTTTGCATGTGTTTTTTAAAGTACGCTTCATAATTGGTCAGGTTATCGAAGAGCATTTTCTGCACTCCTTTACTGGTAATGGTGCCGCCCGAAATGGCATCAACACCGTGCAGATCGTCGGGTTTTGCCCCTCCTTTTACAACAGTTATCGACACCAGGGTACCATCAGCGTTAAAAATCTGTTTACCTTTAAACGGTTTCATAAACCAATCCTGGTTAATTTCTGCTCCCAGCCCGGGTGTTTCGCCCTTGTGGTCGAATATCACTCCGTACACGGTATTAAAATCATTTTTAAAGGAGATGTATCCCCAAACCGGGCCCCAAAGTCCTTTGCCACGGAGCGGCACCACAAAAATGCTATCGCCGGTATTGAGCACAGAAATAAAAACCGGCAATATTTGCTTGGCAGCAGGCTTTTTCAATTCGTTACTCATTTCAATAGAAAACACTTTAGCCGGGTCACGTTCAATTATCTCGCCTGAATTATTAACGCCAATGGCTAATTTTATAAATTTGGAGTAAACTGCAGGGACCTGCTTTTTAGGAATTTCGGTAATGGGAACATTAACCGATGCAAGAATATTCTGCATTTTTTCGATGCGTATATTGTCGTCCTGGAAAGGTTTTAGTGTAACGGCTACAATGGTGAGTGAAACTGCAATCACAACCACCATCACCACCGAGTAGATAAAAATATATTTGTTACTATGCTGCATACATTACCGGTTTTTAGGATTTAACAACGGTTGTGGATCTTTTCAGGCGTTTCCTGATATTAGCTTCTACAACAAAATGATCGATAAGTGGGGCAAAAGCGTTCATCAGTAATATGGCCAGCATGGTTCCTTCAGGATAAGCCGGGTTAAACACACGGATCATAATGGCAAAAAATCCTGCCAGGAAGCCATAAATCCATTTGCCCCTGTTGGTTTGTGCCGCGGTAACCGGGTCGGTGGCCATGTAAACCATCCCAAAAAGGAAACTACCCATCAGCAGCTGTGTAAGCGGGCTTAAGGTCATATACGAATTTGCGGCAAAAGCATTAAATATGAGGGTTATACTTATGCCTCCCAGCAAACCTGAAAGCATAATGCGCCAGCTTCCGATGCCTGTAATAATAAGAATAGCGGCACCTATTAAAATGGCCAGTTTTGAAGTTTCACCTATAGATCCCGGTATAAACCCAAAAAACAGATCGTGTAACGACGGGAGCTGGTCTATAGCCCCGGAAGCTGCTTTCGATAAAGGAGTTGCTCCCGAAAAACCATCAATAACGCCATCGCCCTTACCAAGACCGCCAATCCAAATGGTATCGCCGGTAATTTTAGCCGGGTAGGCAAAAAATATAAATGCCCTTGCCAGCAATGCCGGGTTAAAAACATTCATGCCTGTTCCCCCAAAAACTTCCTTGCCGATAATTACAGCAAAAATACTGGCAACAGCCACCATCCAGAGAGGGATATCAACCGGCATTACCAGTGGAATTAACATGCCCGATACCAGGTACCCTTCATTTACTTCGTGTTTACGGACTTGCGCAAATACAAATTCAACGCCCAGTCCTGCAATATACGATACGGCCACAATGGGTAAAACTTTTTGTAAACCATAGCCAATCAATTGCCAGAAACCGGCCTGCTGTCCTAAGGAAAGAAAATGCTGATAGCCGGTATTCCATATCCCGAATAAAAAGGCCGGCAACATGGCTACAATTACCACCGACATGGTGCGCTTCATATCGATGGCATCGCGGATGTGGCTTCCTTTAAAGGTAGTTTTATCGGGCACAAAAAGGAAAGTTTCGAATGCATCGAAGGTTGAATGCAGCTTTTCGAATTTTCCGCCTTCCCTGAAATGCGGCTTAATCTTATCCAGGTAATTGCGTAATGCTTTCATTTATTACTATTATATTTTTATTCGGTTATGTACTGTTTTCAAAGCTGCGGTTAGTCACAGGCCGGAACCGGCAAGCCTGCAGACCAGGTATTTGAGCTTCGGATTAAGAAATTTAAAGAATCACGAACCCTGGTTATTGTGCGTTGAACCTTGATAGCTGAGTCTGTAAATTGTCATACCGGTTCTGCGGTTCAGGTCAGTTTCGGTCTCTTCCACTTTCTCATTTCACGCGTGCTCCGTTATCAGCTTCTCTTTAATTTAGCTCATTTCTTTCCTGATTAAATCAAGTCCGTTGCGGATAATATGCTGAATTTCAGTTTTGGAGGTATCAATAAATTCGATGAGGGCGAAATCCTCTTCATCCACTTCATAAATCCCCAGGTTTTCCATCAGTTCAATATTACCAGCCAAACAAGCTTTTATCAGCTGCATGGGGTAAATATCCATCGGAAAAACCTTTTCGTACATCCCGGTGATCACATAAGCGCGCTCACCCCCGTTATAATTGGTATTTAACCTGTATTGGCGGTTGGGAGTAAGGTAGGTAAAGAAGGATTTGGAGAAACTAAACTTATTCAATCCCGGCAAGGCCCAGCCAAAAAATTCATGGTAATTTCCTTCGGGGATCACCGTAAACTGGCTGTGGTAAAAGCCAAGGTAACCCTCGGGCTTAATGCGTGCACCGGTGAGTACGTTTCCGCTGATGAAACGCAACGGCCCGGCTTTCACATTCGCATGGGCAAATGCACTTACCGAAACGCCTTTTCTTGTTCTGTAATAGGCGGGCGAAATAACTTCAGAACCACAAAATGAGATAATTATTGAAGTATCGAGTACGCCCCGGGAGAAGAGCCGTCCGATAATTATCACATCCTGCGGGTTTACAGTCCAAACAATTTCACCTTTATTGATGGGATTGGTTTTATGAATCTGAATGCCCACATTACCGGCAGGATGAGGGCCGGAATAAAATGTAACATCCGAATTATGAACCTCCGGAAAGTTTGCACCTGCCTGAACGCCCAATTGCACCGCCTTACCCGAGAGCCGGGCAAGCACATCAATTCCGGTCTGAAAATCGGCTGCATTTTCCTTGATGATAAATGTAATATCAGGTGCCAGCGGCGCTGTATCAAAACCTGAAACGTAAACAGCCTTTGGTGAATCGTCAGGATTTGCTATGGTGCTGTAGGGCCGTTGGCGTATCATGGGCCAGGCGCCACTTTTGAGTAATTTATCAACGATTGCCGAACGATCGGTTACGCGGGGATCATCAGTACCAAAGTCTTCGGATTCAATTTTGGCCGACGATTTAATCCTGATTTCTTCCAGAAGCCGTTTATCGCCCCGGCATACCTGCTCAATCACTCCGCTCACGGGTGAGGTAAAAATGATATTTTCGCGGTATTTATCAGCAAATAAGGGAGTTCCTGCTTTAACAATATCGCCTTCCTTAACGAGTAACCTGGGCAACACACCAATAAAGTCGGTAGGCTTTACTGCATATTGCTCAGTTTCGATGTTGCAAATCTCTTTTCGGGCCTCTCCGATTAACTTAATGTTGAGACCTTTTTTAATTTTTATGGTTTGGGCCATAATATGCGGGTATAATCTGGATTTTGGGAATGAATTGGTAAAAGTACAAATTTCGACAAATATAGAAATCTAAATTCATATAATATGTGTGGATGTAATTTTGATCCGGAGTATGCTGCATTTTTGCAGGTTTTACTACACCACCACTGGCAATAAAAAACAAAGCCAAACAAATTCAGAACGCGGTTAGGTAGGCATGACAACTCAGTTTTTTATTTCTTTAAATCACACTTTCCGAAGTGAAATACCTGTACAGCGTTTTTATAACCTTTCTGATTGTGAATTTCTTTCAACAATTTACGGCGTTGACACAGTTGTTAAAAAATATGCCAGCTTTGTTAACCATTAGTCTGAACAAATTTCGGCAATCTATAGAACCAAAAGGAGAAAAGCTCACATTTGTCCTGTTAAAGTCCTTCAAATCCCATTTAATCGCCAAAAGTACCCTGCATATTGTAATCATTCTCTCAGAAATTTTTCGTACCGAAAGGTCTTTCTTGAAATTTTCCTGGTTTAAACCGTGATTCTTCATTTTCACAAAGGTCCTGAATAATAAATCCGGCATCATTTGTGTTATCAGGTAAGTGATTGTGTAAAAACCTACTTTTGCAAACGTGTTTCCGATACTGAGAACAATATGAGATTAAAGATTTTTGCTGCAGCTGTAATTTCCACCTTCCTGGTGCTCCATGTTACTGCTGCATTCGGGGCAAAAGGCAGTGCAGTTGCTGATACCACTGATTATTATAAAACGGATTACATTCGGAACGAAGATTTCGTTTACCAGAAATACATTAAATCGGTAGTACTTTCGCAGGTTGGATTCGAATTGGCCGATCCGGTAATCACACTGAATACAAACGAACGATTCAACGTTGGGTTCGATGATTTGCAAGGCGGATTTAAACAATATTATTACCGCATTCAGCATTGTACCTCGGGCTGGAACAAATCGGAATTGCTGTTAAACGAATACCTCGAAGGGCTCGAAGAAGAACAGGTCGAAAATTATGATCCTTCCTTCAATACTCGTACAGTCTACTCTCACTATGGGTTCACGTTTCCCAGCGACAGGTTTATCATCAAAAAATCAGGCAATTATATTTTATCGGTGTTCTCGCGCGATGCCAAAGGAAACGAAGTAATGGCTTTTACACGGCGATTTATGGTGGTCGATCCCAGGGTTACCATCACCGCACATATAGGCCGTGCCGGCACCAGCGATGATTACGACACCAGGCAGGAAGTTGATTTTAGTATTAATACAACAGGTACCCGCATTGATGCCCCATACCAGGATATAAAAGTGGTTGTGCTCCAGAACTGGCGCTGGGACAATGCCCTTACCAACCTGAAACCATACATGGTACGCAACGAAATACTCGATTATAACTTCGACAACGGCACCAACCTGTTCGATGGCGGAAATGAATTCAGGCGGTTCGACCTGAGGAGCGTTAAACTGATTTCGGAAAAAGTACGACAGATCACACCAAATGATACCGCCTTTGATGTTCAGCTGTGGGAAAGTGAAAAACGGACTTTTAAGGCCTATGCACTCGACGACGACATCAATGGAAAATTTCTGCTTAAAACCACCGACGATGGCACGGTAGAAACCTCGGGTGAATATGCGCTGGTTAAATTTTATCTGCCTTTTGATGCGCCAATCCTGGAGGGGAACCTGTATGTTGCAGGTGGTTTCAATGGCTGGCAATATACTTCTGAAAATAAAATGGAATACAATTTCCGGAAAAAGGCGTACGAAGCCAGCATCCTTTTTAAACAAGGCTATTACAACTTCATGTATGTGATACTGCCCAACAATGCGAAAACCGGCGATGTTACCTGGGTTGAAGGCAACCATTCTGAAACCCGTAATACTTATACCATCCTGGTATACCACCGCCAGAAAGGCGAATTATATGACGAATTAATTGCAACCGGCAATTTTGAAAGTGGCAAATAAATAATCAGCTGCGGCTTAATTGAGAATCATTTTGGTACGATAAATCAGTCTGCCGCCGCTACGCAAAACCAGGAAATACATTCCGGTCGGGAGGTTAGCCATGTTAATGGTACTTTCTATTCCCGTTACCGAATTTTTGTTGATTACCTGCTGTCCGCCCGAATTATAAATAAATAATTCAGAAGCTCTTGCCGGGTGGTACACCGTTAATTGTTTTTGCAAAAGACTATATCCAAATTCATTTTTATCTTTAACATCATCAACACCTAATTGGGTTTCAATCTTTTTCATGATCTCATCCACCCAAAGCGCATACATGGCGCCACTCGGGTGTAGTCCATCGGATGCAACAAGGTAAGGCTGTGCCAGGCCCAGCCGCGAAATCG
Source organism: uncultured Lentimicrobiaceae bacterium (assembly GCA_964400395.1). Taxonomy (GTDB): domain Bacteria; phylum Bacteroidota; class Bacteroidia; order Bacteroidales; family UBA4417; genus UBA4417. The sequence goes on from CAYNVK010000004.1 coordinate 13,478, forward strand.
GGGTGATATCGATGTAAGCCACCTGGTAGTTCTGGGCTATAACCCTGTTTACTACGTTAAACTGGTCAATCTGGTTACTGATGTTCATATTACCTTTCCCGTAAGGGGTATAGGCATAATCGGGGATGGAGAGTACTAAAACATGCTCCGGTTGATTGCCGGCAAGCTGGATGGCGGTACGCAAGAGGTCGTCGAACTGAGGTGTGTATGTTTGTGTGCTTCCGCCCTGGTACTGGTTATTCACCCCGATAAGCAGCGACACCAGGTTGTATCCGGTTAAAGGTTGCTGGTTGCTAATCGCCTTTGCCAGGTCATCAGTCCGCCAGCCGGTTTGGGCGATGTATTTAACTTCCGCAACATTATAACCCTTCAGGCTCAGCGCATTTGCCAACTGGGCAGGCCACCGTTCGTTAGCGCCAACACTCTGGCCAATGGTGTACGAATCGCCGAGTGCCAGTAATCGCACAGGCTCAGAAATCCTGATTTTCTGCGCAAAAATGCCGGAAAAGCAGGAAAATAAAATAAAAATGAGGGTGAGGACTTTCATACCTGTCGACTGATGAAGTATCAGAACAACAGAATGTTACTTTTGTTTATAACCTCCGCTTCTGGATTACAGAGACGAAATAAATTGCGATTTACCGGCTAAACCGCAGAAAAGTGCCAAGCGGCAACTTCTTGCCAAAACGGTCGGAAAGGTAAAGCTCGCCAAATTCGTTATCATCGCCACGGTTAAAATAACTGTTTACCAGGTTATTACCTACCAGTGCCGAAAACCCGATTGAATACATGTTTAAAATCAGGAAACTCTTTTCAGGATTCAGCAGCTTACTACATAACTGAATCATTTCGTTCAGGTTATCATCCAATATCCATTTTTCGCCATCGGCACCACGGCCGTAAGCGGGCGGATCGAGGATAATTCCGGAATAGGTGTTGCCCCGCCTCACTTCGCGTTGAACGAATTTAAGCGCATCCTCCACCACCCAACGGATGTCGGTAAGCTGGCTGCTCTCCATATTCTCACGGGCCCAGGTAATTACCGGCTTCACCGAATCAACATGCACCACGGCAGCACCGGCGGCACGGGCAGCCAGCGATGCAGCACCGGTATAAGCAAACAGGTTAAGTACTTTGGAGGCCGGTTGGTTTCCGGCTGTAATTTTATCGTAAATAAAATCCCAGTTGGGAGCCTGTTCAGGAAAAACACCGATATGGCGGAATGAAGTAAGCCCCAACCGCATCGTAAAACTCATCTGCCGGTATGTGTAGTTGATTTTCCATTGCTCTGGCATTCCTTTTTTCAGTATCCACCGGCCTTTCTCCGTATCATTTTTGTCGAGTTTAAAGGCTGCCGACGACATTTTTTCCCATTCAGCCTCACTCATGGAACGGTTCCAGATGGCCTGGGGTTCGGGACGGATCAGGACATATTTCCCGAAACGTTCGAGTTTTTCGAAACCACCCGAATCAATAAGCTCATATTCCGAAAAATGAGTAGGTGTTAGAAGTTGCATGTCGGTATTTTTAATCGTACTTAAATGAAAACCCTGCAGCACCAAGTATCCCAAAACAGAGTCACCAGGTTTGCGCTTGCAGGGCCTATTTCCGGTTCTGGAGGCTGAGGTTAAATTTCTCCGGGTGCCTTGCCTGCTTATCGTAATAAAAAGCTTCAATCTGTTTGAGGTCGGCATCGTAATCGCCGGTTGGGACAAATATGCCGCCAATACCGCCTGTTTTATTCTTATAATCGAGGAACCCAAGTGCAATAGGTACCTGAGCATGTTCGGCAATGTAATAAAAGCCGCGTTTCCAGTTGCGGTTCAGGCTGCGTGTACCTTCAGGGGTTATGGTGATAACAAGGCCTTCGATATTTTTAAACATATCGCCCACCTGTATCACAACATTGGTGCTGGCCTTGCGGTCGACAGGCAATGCGCCCATAGCTTTCAGGATTAGATTAAGCGGAAACACGAAAGCTTCCTTTTTCATCAGGTATTTCGATTGAACGCCCAGGGACATGTACCCAACCCATCCCAGCATGAAATCCCAGTTGCTGGTATGTGGCGCCATGAGTACCACAAATTTCTTAGTATCAGCCGGAACATTAAATATTACCTTCCAGCCCAATACACGAAGAATAAATTTTGCAATTTTTTGTTTCATCAAATTCAGTTTCGGGAATTTCAGGATGCAAAGTAACGTCAAATATATTGTTTCCAGAAATCAGGCTCAAATTTTCGGGTAATGTAATTGTCGGCCGAAAGACAGGTATCTGCCGCAAAGGCAAGCCCGCAGGCAACCATACGATCAATTTCAGCGGGTATTTTGCCGGAAATATTCCTTGCATTCACGCCTGAAGTTGCCAGCCCGTAGATAAACCCTGCATTAAAATTATCGCCGGCACCAATGGTTGATACAGGTGTGATTTCCCGTACCTGGTACGATCGCTTCATCCCCGGCATATAAACCAGTGCCGGCTTCGATCCGTTTGTAATTATCAGTATCCTGCAATACCGGCTCACTTTTTCGTACACCGCATCCGGGTCGGAAAGGCCGAATAAATTCAGGAAATCTTCGTCAGAGCCTTTAATAATTGTCGCAGCAGCGATATTGTTCATGAACGAATCCATCATTTTTTCCTGCTCACCGGCATGGGCCTTCCGGATATTCAGGTCGTAATAAATAACAGAATTTGCTTCAACTGCTTTCTGCAGAACCTGTAAAACCAGTTTACGCCGGTCAGGCTTTACGGCATAAAACGATCCGAAAAGTAAAATATCCTCGCTGGTGAAATCCGGCACATCAACCAGCATCAAATCTTCGGGAGTATCGTGATAAAAAGTATAGCTTGCTTTTTTCTGACTATCGAGAAATGCCAGTGCCAGCGAGGTTTTATTTGCTTTATGCCTAATGCAGAAACGGGTGTCGACATGGTTTTTCCCGAGAAACTGATCAATAACATCCCCGGCTTTATCATTGCCAAATTCGCTCAGCAGGTGAACAGGAATATCCATCCGGCCCAGCGATACCGAGGCATTGAGCACGGATCCCCCGGGCACAGCGCGCATATTTACACCATCCTCCGAAACCAGGTCGAGCACAGTTTCACCTAAGCAATACACTCTGCGTGATATATCTGCATTTGCGGGCATATCAGCACAGTTAAATATCCAGGTCGAGGTTAAGCTGGTCGCGGAGTTTGTTCACGTTGGGATTCTGCAGCCCCATCGCATCCAGCTTATCGCGATCGCTCATGTATTTTTTATTCTCCGGTACCTGTTCCGATACTTTTACCTGCAAGGTGATAGCGTCGTTTTTCAGTTCGTTGCACAGGTGTTCGAGCAGTATATTCCTCCTGTCGTTGAGTTCTTTCTCGAGCACTGTGTTCCCCACGGTGATCTGTAAAACATTGTCAGGCAGCAGTTCAGGTTTAAACGTAGTGAGTGCAGCATAATAAAGTGCTGATTCATCCTTTTTTAATTCAGCATATTTCAGGAGTGATGTTTCGAGTTGCTCGAAAGTAAAGGCTTCGCTGCGATCCTTCACCACTTCCTGTTTGATTGAATTGGCCAACTGATCAGCCTTTAGTACCGATTTTATCGAAAAGCTTGAAACATGGTGCGACTGAACAGGAGGTTCATGTTCAGGTGCCGGGGTTGCTTTGGGCATTTCGGTAGCTACTGGTGCCGAAACGGTGGCAGCCGGCTGCTCTGCCGGGCGGGTCGTAATTACTGCAGGCTGTGGCTCAGGCTTCACTTCAGCCGGCTCAGCGACCGGGGCTAGAGGTACTGCTACCTGAACCGGGGGAGTTACTGCCACTGGCTCAGGTTTAAGGGGTGCCGGCTGCACTTCCTGGGGAGGAGCTGAGGCCGCAACAGTGTTTGATGCCTGCACAGCAACCTGCTGTATGGCAGGAACTGCGGTAAAAACAGGCATCTGCATCTGCCCGCTGAGCCTGCAAATCTGTATAAGCGGAATTTCGAGCGCAAGCCGCTTGTTATTGGAGCTACGATAAGTTACATCACATTTGTTTACGATATCGAGCGCATCAACAAGCAGTTGCAGCGATACCATTTGCGCCTGTTCGCGATACTTCGCCCTGATTACATCACTGGTTTCAATCAGTTTTACAGTGGCGGCGTCAACACTCATCAGGAGATTACGCAGGTGCTCGCCCAAACCGGTGATAAAATGCTGACCATCAAATCCTTTGTCAACAATTTCATTTACAATCAGTAAGGTATCCTTAAAATTTCCGGTCCGCATACATTCCACAATCCGAAAATAGTATTCGTAATCGAGTACATTTAAATTCTCGAGCACGAGTTCGCGGGTAATATTCCGGTCGCCCAGGTTCACCATCTGGTCGAATACGGATAAGGCATCGCGTAAAGCACCATCTGCTTTATGCGCAATAATATGCAGGGCTTCGGGATCAAATGTAACCCCTTCGCTTTGTGCTACAAAAGCAAGGTGTTTTGCGATATCATCAACAGTAATGCGTTTAAAATCAAAAATCTGGCAACGCGAAAGAATGGTAGGTATGATCTTATGTTTTTCGGTGGTAGCCAGGATGAATTTTGCATACGCAGGCGGTTCCTCAAGTGTCTTCAGGAAGGCATTAAAAGCCGAGGACGACAACATATGAACCTCATCGATGATATAGACTTTGTATTTCCCCATTTGCGGGGGAATCCTAACCTGGTCAACCAGGTTGCGGATGTCGTCAACGCTGTTGTTCGAGGCTGCATCGAGCTCATGAATATTGAATGATGCTGAATCGTTAAAAGCAATGCACGAGGAGCATTCGTTGCAGGGTTCGGTTTCTGAGGTTGGATTCAGGCAGTTAATAGTTTTGGCAAGGATGCGTGCGCAGGTAGTTTTACCCACACCACGCGGGCCACAGAACAGAAAAGCCTGGGCCAGCTGGTTGTTGCGTATCGCATTTTTAAGGGTTCCGGTTATCGATAGCTGCCCTACAACCGTATTAAAAGCCACAGGACGGTATTTTCGCGCCGATACTATAAAGTTATCCATATTTGCATGAATGTTAGGTAATTAAACCAAAACAGGATTATGTATTTCAGTTCCGGTTATGGCAGGAGATTCCATTTCAAAAGTAAGACAATTCGTCCAATGCAAATCGGTTTGTTAATAAAATTGGGCAAAGCGGTATTTTCAGTCCGGAAGCTATCTGCAAAACGAAAAGAAGAAATGATAAAGCAACGAGGAATCGGGGTAGAAAAAATGTATTTTTGCTGAATATCCTGTTTACTGATGGTATTAATCTTAGTTCCGAAAGCAACGAACCGACTGCGTTACACCATGCAGCTTATGCTGGGCCGGTTGCTGGGCCTCGAAGTTGACTATACGAACGATGTACAGGTTTTTCAACATTACGAAGGCCCCAAATTTTCGTATGGTGTACAGGTCGAAAAAAAATATCTCTATTTTGCCGGCAACGGGCTGCTTTTCGAATCGAACATCCATGCCCGCGAACTACGGCATTTCACATACGAGGGTAAGCTTGTCTTTTTCCCGGTAATTGACAAATATTCGGCGCTGCCGTTCGACCTGTTTTCGGCATCATTCTACCTGGTAAGCAGGTTCGAGGAATACCTCCCCAACATTCGCGATAACCACAACCGCTACCTGGCTTCGGGCAGCGATGCCTACCAGCAGGGTTACCTTCACAAACCCCTGGTGAACCACTGGTCATTTTTATTGCGGGATGTGCTGCTGAAAAAATTCCCGGCATTAAAATTCAGGATGCCCGTGTACCGGTTTATTCCTTCCATCGATATTGATGCAGCTTATGCTTATAAAAACAAAGGATTAACGCGGGCTGTGGGTGGAATGGTAAAAGCTTTTCAAAACAGAGACCTGGATGAAGTAAAACTCAGGATCAAGGTGCTTTTTAACCTCGAACATGATCCTTTCGACACCTTCGAATTACAGATGAAACTACAGCAGCAGTATAAATACAGGCCTATCTACTTTGTATTGCTGGCCGATTATGGCATCAACGATAAAAACATACCGCATACCAACCGCTACTTCAGGCAACTGATACGCTACCTGGCCGATTATGCCGATATCGGGATACATCCCTCCTATGCTTCGTCCAATGAGCCTTCGCTGATGGTGATGGAAACGGCCAGGCTGGCAAAAATCCTGAAACGGGAAGTAGACTTCAGCAGGCAGCATTTCCTCAAACTCAGCCTTCCGGAAACTTATAGGAACCTGATTAATAACGATATAACCCACGATTATACCATGGGGTATGCCGAAGTGCCCGGATTCAGGGCTTCCATTTGTACCGAATTCCCTTTTTTCGACCTCGATCAGGATTTACAGACTAACCTCATCATTCATCCTTTTGCAGTAATGGACGGAACACTGCACGACTATATGAAGGTTTCGCCTCAAAAAGCAATTATCACCATCAGGGAACTAATAGATGAGGTTAAAAAAGTAGGTGGTACTTTTATTCCCTTGTGGCACAACTCCACTTTAAATGATTCAGGTGAGTGGAAAGGATGGCTCAGGGTGTACACCGAAATGGTGGAAGAAGGAATGAAAATGCCGGCGGAAAGCGTTTAAATGTCGGATGTTGGATTGCGGATGTTGGATTGAAGATTGATGATTGTGGATTGCGGAATGCAGATTGCGATTGCATGACGGCGATAGATGGCAGGGATTTCGTGATTGCGGATTGCTGATTGGGGATTGTGGATTGCGCTTGCCTGACGGAGTTAGCTGGCAGATGTTGGGGATTGGTAACTCGGAAACATTGAAACCCTGCTTGCAGCAGGCAAGTCTTCAAACCCTTCAAACCCCTGAAACATTGAAACTACTGAAACTCCTGAAACTCCTGAAACGTGAAACCTGAAACAAGGAACGTGAAACGTGGAACCTGGAACTAACAACCTGAAATTATAATTCATAGAAGTAAATCTGACTACTACACTTAAATTTTACCCCCTGTTCATGATACAGTTTTTACAGCACGAAATGATTGATAAGGTCCGATGGGACCAAAGCATTGCCAGTGCCGTGAACGGTAATCTGAACGCATGCTCATGGTTCCTGGATATCGTGAGTCCCGGATGGTGCGCCCTGGTGGATGAAAACTATGAAAATGTGTTTCCGTTGCCGGTATCGTCCAAAGCCGGAATAGACTATATTATGCAGCCTTATTTCACGCAGCAGCTGGGACTTTTTTCGCGTTCACTGCCCACCGAAAACAGGCTACGCGAATTTTTAGACAAAATTCCTGCAACATACAGGTATATCGATATAAATCTGAATGCTTCCAATACACTGGGAGCTGCTGAGAATATTCATTCCAACATCAACCTCGAACTCGACCTGCAACCCGGCTATGCCGAAATTGCTGCCGGCTACCACAGCAATTTGCAACGTAACCTGAAAAAGGCACAACAAAACAAGCTCACCTTAATTCAGCATGTTAATCCTGGTGAGCTGATTTCGCTTTTCAGGATGCATAAAGGACAGCAATTAGTACATTTAAAAGATCCCCAGTATAAGCTTATACAACAGGTGGCCGAGCAAAGCATG
>CAYNVK010000005.1:0-10810 GCA_964400395.1 uncultured Lentimicrobiaceae bacterium
ACCATTAGAGATAGTGGGTTGGTCGTTTTTTGCACTTTGCATCCATACAACCATTCCGGTGTTTTTATGCCCTTTAATGAGGCTAAAAAGAATAGGTTTTTGGTTCAAAAAGCAGCTATGGCTTCTTTGTAAATTTCCTGAACTTTGGTACACACAACAATGTATGAAAGCGAAGTGAAAACCGGAGGTTATATGATGTAATTAGCATATATTCAAACCTTTAGTAATTACAGGACTAAGGCCAATTTGCTTATTAAGACCATTTATAAATTACAAAATAAATGTAAAATAGCTTGCATACCCCCCACCGAATTGTTTAATTTAGCTCTAATCTAAAAACCGGATCATTTTTGCATAAAATTACAACACCTATTTCTGAGAATCAATTTTTACATGCACCTCGTTAAATATGAAAACTATGAAAACAACAATTTTAAAAATTAGCACCTTTATCGTGCTGCTTGTATTAATGGAGGTAGGGTGCAAGAAAGAAGAAGAACTTCCGCCAAACACAGCAAAAGGGAAGATTATTATAGTAACCGGCCAATGTTATGGAGAAACTGTATTAATTGAAATCGAAAATCCTAAAAGCATTGGCTTGTCGGGAACCTTTTCTTTTGTTGGAGAACCTGACAAAAAGATAACCTATAAAAACGGCATTCTCGTTCCTTATTTTTCGAAAATCGGCTTACCTGCTACAGTTCCCCAGACGATTGGAAGGTGGCTCTATTTCGAGTACCGCGAATTTACCGAGGAAGAAAAAAAAGGAAGCCTCTATTCTTCAACTACGGGTCCTATGGCATGCACTGCAAATTATATTTCTCCCTCTGGAAAAAATTTAATCATTACCAAAGTTTTTGAATATAAATAATCAACGAACAATGAAAAGAATATTTATCACAACAGCATTAGTCTTATTTTCTACATTAATTACCTTAAGCCAGAACCATTATTATTGGTCAGGAGGTAAAAAACTTTACCTGAAAGAAAGTACTACCAAATACATCATTGAATCTTCATATAATGATGTATTGGCGATGGATAAGTTGAGTAGAAGCGAAAATGTTACACAAGTTGGTAACTTAAAAGGCAAGTTAAAGTTAGTCTTTACAAGTAATTACACCCTTGATAAAGTCAAGAAAATAGATGGAGTTACCAAAGCAATGCCGACTTATGAACTTGAAGAATCCCCTTTTTACCTAACCGGTGAAATTTTACTTCAGCCTAAACAAGGGAGAAATATCGATGAAATCCTGAAAAGTATAAACAATCGGGCAACACTTATAAAACAAACCCCATACAATACATTTGTTCTGGCTACTGATGATTGGGATAAGTTGTTTGATTATGCCAATAAAATTTATGAAAGCGGGATGGTTGAATATTGCCATCCTAATTTTATTACACCTACTGAAAAACATCAGATTAATGATCCAAAATATACCGAACAGTATTATTTAAATAATACCGGTCAATTTGGTGGGACTTCTGGAATTGACATTAATGCACCTGAAGCATGGGGAATAACAACCGGGCTTTGCATGATAAGAGTTGCTGTTATTGATGATGGGGTTGAAAATCATGAAGATATGAATGGAAGGGTACTTCAAGGGTTCACACCGCAAACCTCAGCCCAAAACCCAAACACCAACGGAGCTCCTAATGCCAACAGTCCTTCAGGTTATCCTTTTGGGCATGGTGAGTGTTGTGCCGGAATTATTGCTGCAAGTCATAATAGTATCGGCATACGTGGTATTAGCCCCAATGTTAATATAATACCCATCAACATTTTTAATGATTGGTTCATGGATACTTACTATGATATTTATGGGAATCCGCATCAATTTGTCAACTATAGAGAAGATGCCCAGGATCATGCTGCTGCCATTGATTTTGCATGGGACAATGCTGCTGCCGATGTAATCAGTAATTCTTGGGGATACACCAATCCTAATGCAACATCTGATGCAGTCATTGCAGCTATTGGTCGAGCCAGAACTCAGGGACGTTTAAGAAATGGAACCAGATTAGGTTGTGTAGTTGTTTTTTCATCAGGTAATGATGTAAGTCCTTACAATAATCTTACAGTTCGTTTCCCCGGAAATGTTGATGGAGTGATTACGGTTGGAGCTATTGATAAAAACGGGAATATTCATGATTATAGTTGCCGAGGCGCTTCAATGGATTTAGTAGCTCCATCTGGAGGTAGTTCTGGAGATGTAAGAACCATTGATCGTGAAGGAGATAACGGATTTGTAAGTGGAAATTACTATGATTCATTCAACGGAACCTCAGCAGCTTGCCCTCAGGTTTCAGGGGTTGCGGCTTTAATGTTGTCAGTAAGGCCAGATTTGACCGAGGCCCAAGTACGAACCACTTTGCAGCAGACAGCTACCGACATGGGTAATTCTGGTTTCGACAATACGTATGGACATGGTCGGCTAAATGCCCTTGCTGCAGTTCAGACAGTTTATCCATATCTTGTCACTGGTTCGAATGTATGTACATCAGGTACAACTTTTACCGTAAATCAAGTACCACAAGGCTATTTTGTTACATGGACCTGTAGCTCAAATATTACTTTCGATAATCAACCCGGGAATCCCAAAGTTTTTACTGCCATTGGATCAGGATCAGGAACAATTACGGCAATGATTACCTCACCTAATTGTGGGGCCATTGTTCTGCCAACCCGCACCGTTGTGGTAGGAGGTCCTCCATCAAACGTAGTTACAAACAGCTTTTCCAACTTGCTGGATATGGGATACAGCAATTATTATAAAATACTGCCCGCTTCCGGTACATATGCTTATGAAGGTACGCTAACAGCTTCGGCTGAGGGCGCTAACAGCGATTCGTGGAGTTATGTTTCCGGTATAACTGGGAAAAATATCGCATACTGGTCGGCAAGCGGCAATACGGTTGATGTTGGCGCAAAAACAAATAATGCCGGGGAAGTATTGATGTACACGGCCACGAATGGCTGTGGTTCAAGTTCGGCATATTATACTTTTTTTACAGGCAATACAGGCCCACCACCACCTCCTCCTCTGATCATTACCCCGAATCCAGCCGCCACACAGGCCGAAGTGAGCATTCCTGATAATCCAACAAATGCGGAGGTACAAACTACTTTGGCCATACAAAGCACCTATACTGTGAGTGTAATAAGCAGCAATGGATTAAGTGTTTACTCCACTACAGCCTCCGACAAAAACGTTACTATTCCCACTTCTAATCTGCAAAACGGAATTTATATTGTCAGGGTATCGGATGGTACAACTGTATTTCAAGGCAACCTTATCGTAAATCATTAGAAAGGAAAAGGATAACGAACCAGGTTCGCCTGCCATGCAAATAATAATACATTGCATATGATTTTATCCAACAAAAACCCCGGCCGAAAAGCCAGGGTTTTTTGTTATAAGCAAGTTTTACTCCTAGTTGCACAATGCAGTACTTCTAATCAATGCTTTACAATAATGGTTTTCTTAACTGTTTCATTGCCATCATAAATTTGCATAACATAGGTCCCATTCTTTAAATCCGAAACATCAATTTCTGACTCCGTATTATAGGCATAAGATTTCTTTTTCTTCATTGTGCCTTGTTGATCATAAATAGTTACTGATCCACTTTGTGCTTTGGCTAATGTGTTTTCGACTACACATGGTGCCGGGATGTTGGGCACAATAATTACCTTTGCACTAGCAGGATTTGGCGAGACGGTATATGCCGCACCACATCCTCCACCTCCGCCACAATCAATAGATTTGAATCCAAAATCATAGCTGGTTGTTCCGCACCCATTTGATCCGCTTACTCTATAAACGGCTGTTTGTCCGACGCCATAAAAATAAAAATTCAAATTATTTCCAGACTGGTACCAGTTTATATTTATAGGGCTGCCTGTAACCCACGACCATTCAACATTACTTGTTCCGCTGGCATTAATATTTATTGAGGTGCTGGTCAGGTTACAGAGATTGTTGTATGTGCTTCCATCATAGTATGCTAATGGTGTTTGAGGATTTATGGTTGGTTTGCCTATCCATACATCTTGTTGAATGGTTACAGGATAATTACCACAGGCAGTGCTGATGTTAGCTTTTATAGATGCACTCCCTGAGGAAACAAAACTTACAGTTATTGTATTTCCTATAATATTGACCTGTTGAAGCTTAGGACTTAATGTCCACGTAACTGAATAGCCTGGTCTGAGATCACTCACGCTATATGAATAAGTGCCATAGCATAAGCTTGTACTTCCTGTTATTTTTGGTGTAACCCCGTTAGGGAAAAGCTGGTATTGCAGGGTTTTTGTAAGGGTGGTGCTGCTTGTTCCGTAAACAATATTAACAGTAGCCGTGATATTGGAATGGCCATCAGGTGTTACCTGGTACGAATTGCTTGTTGTTGGCGTCTGGCTATTGTTCCAATAATATAGGGCACAAGGTAAAGCCGGGCTAACCGAAAATGTTACCGGTTCGGTATCACCACATAACACTGTTGATTTATCAGCAGTTATTGCAAAACTTACATTCCTGTTTACTGTTACAGCTGTTGATTCCTTGCTTTCCTGATAATCACCACAGATGGTAAGGTATGATGCTTTTACTTTAATCGAACCGCTTATATTTGATTTTGGGTAGGTAACTGTAACATTCTGGCTTGTTATTATCCAGTTGGAACCTGTACTGGCTTGCCCGTTAACTGTCCATCCGGAAGGTACCTGCCATGCAAAAGAATTAACTTTTTCAGGAAAAACATCACCAGTACCCGGTACAAACATATTACCTGCTTCCAGGTTTACACTGCCCGATTCGCAAGGTGACAAGTTCCAGGGTGATGGTGGTAACCCTACTGCTATTGTTGCAGTTAAATGTTTGATTGATTTGATGGTGACTGTGATTTGATCTGAATAATAATGTGTTGTTCCTACAAGTAAGTCAGCTTTAACCAGACCTTTATTCCCATCTGCACCAGTACTGGCTGTCCATTTAATAGTTGCTGTGGTGCTTGAACCAGAAACCGAAGTACTTTCAACAGTTCCGTTTGTCGGGTTGAAAGTCAACGTATAACTTCCTGTAACTCCAGATACTGTTGCAATATATTTATAAGTTGAGGAGTTGCACACATTATCCGGCACATCGCTGTTATATTTGGTAAGAGTAACGGTTATTGCAGAGTATGCATTTGCATTGAATATTGCAAAAAGACACAGTATAAATATTTTGCTAATTCTGTTTGTTTTCATCTTCGATGTTTTTAAAAGTGATAATTAAATGTCAAGTTGTAAGGTAATCGCAAATCAGATCGAAAAGCTGTATTCGATAATCCATTATAATCTGGATGCAGTTGTTTTGCATAATCAAAATGGTTTTCCCAACCGATTTCAAATGCAACGGAGAGCTTTGTAGATATATGTTGCTTTATTCCTAAAAAGGGGCAAAGCCCAATAGAATAGGTCCAGTAATCATCATTATGATGAGGATCATATTCACGGACAAAATATCTGCCACTTAAATCAAAGCCATAATATGTCACGCAACGACCTACAGTTATATATTTCTCATACCCGAGAAATACCTCTACAGCAAAATCGTTGTACGTGTCTGTTGAAGGAGTTACAACAGTATTAGGCAAATACTTAACAAACCAATAGGTACCTTCAGCAGCGCCAATACGAAACGCCCCTTTTAGTTTTTTATCTTTAAATTGGTTAATTTTAAAGTAAATTTTCCCAAACTGCCCGTTATCAATAATAGGCACAAGGTCGATAGAGAGTTCATACTTAAGGAGTTTGCTGGAGTCGGCTGCTTTCTGGGCCATGGCCGCATGGGGTTTTGTAAACAAGGCAATAATCAGAAATAGAAGTGTGGCAAATCCATTTGCCCGGTTAATCAATCTGCTTTTTGTTTTCATAAGCTTGATTTTAGGTTAATAATAATTTAAAAGTTATACCCAGCAAAGCAAGAATCCATTTGCTTAGATTATTGCAATGCAAATTATGGCCAAATATAAAATATAAATTTTTAAATAACCCAATATAGGAGGCTGATTTTTATAATTTATTTATTAACAATTAATAATATATATTATTGTATATCTTTACATTAAACACAATACAATAATACAATACACAAATATGTATACTGAATAACAAATATTTTATAAATATAACTAATTGAGGCAAGCTTTTATACTGCCTTAGCAATTTTTGAAATTTGCCCTAAGTTATCTGATATATAATCCAAAAATTTGAAAAAGGAAATATGGATATTGGTAATTTAGAACCATTCTTGTTAATCGTCCTCAATTATAGCATTCGTGCAGCAAAATTTACTTCGGCTTACTAATAGGCTCACTTCGGCTAATTAAAAAAACCGGCCGAAAGGCCAGGGTTTTTTGTTATAGATTGGAAAGTTCTGAAAACTATATATCTTCTTTTTCCTGCTCTTCGTAAGCTTTAAGCAGGGTGGTTTGTACATCGGGCGGAACCTGGGTATGTTCGCCAAATGCCAGGGTAAAAGTACCGCTACCTGATGTTAATGAGCTGAGTGAGGTTGTGTTCCGGTTTATTTCGGCCAGGCAAGTGCAGGCATCGGTAAAATTAATCTATAATGCTGTTTTTTATTAGTTATCGAGGTGTTTAAAAACCAACCGGAGTTTATTCAAATAAATACTTTTCGAAATGTATCTATAAATATTCATCCGGATTTTAGCAGAAAACAAAAAAGGTCCCGGGGAAATAAGCCCGGAACCTTTCAGGAAGAAAACTTTGAGTGGATTAGTTTTTCACAACCTTCACCGAGTTTTCGAAACCATCACCAATTACTTTTACGAAATAAACGCCATTATTAAATCCTGACAGATCAAGTTCTGTTTCGCCAGGGTTATTAACCAGTTTGTTTTCGTAAAGTACTTTACCGATAATATTGGTAATTCTCACAGTAACCTGCTTGCTTCCGGTTTCACCCAGGTTAAGATGCAGGATTCCATTGGTAGGATTTGGATACATTTTTATTGTTTTGGCTGCATTCAGAGCCAGACCTGTGGTATTCAACAGGTTTACATCCTCTGTTACATCCGATTTGTCAACAATAATGCTTCCATCAACCGTTTTATAAATTTCCTTGCTTACTGTATATGCGTAAGTTCCCGGGGCAATTCCGCTGAAATGGGCTGTACCGCTTGCATCGGTGGTAGCGTTAACGCCATTCAGGGTAACTGTAGCTCCTTCGAGGTGCTCTGTTCCGCTTGTAACATTAAATGTAACCGTGAAAGTGAGCTGGTTCAGGGTAAGCACTTTTAAAACATCAGCATTGCTTATTTCAACTACTTCGGCTGTAACTCCTGAATAGTTGTCTTTTGAAGCTGAAACGGTATAATTTCCGGCAGGATAGCGTGTGAATGAGGCAAGTCCGGTAGCATCAGTTAAAAGCGTAGTTCCGCCGAAAGTAACCGAAGCGCCTTCGATGGGTTCAGTCGACTGGTCGATAGTATAGATGTCGGCAGTATACCCGGCTACAACATTAAGCGAGAGGTAAACATTGGAATTTTCAGCGGTAACTTCAACCGTTCCGCGCAGTATTGCCCTGGTTTCGTCGGCAGGTGTAACCACATAGGTGTGGGTACCCAATGCACAGTTAAACGAATTGCCTCCCATGCCGGCATTATAATCCTGTTCAACACCATCAAGAGCGATGGTAGCAGCGCCAAAATAGGTCATCATTCCTCTTACAAGACCGATATAAACTGACGGGCTTGAGAGAAACTCTGTTTTAGAAATCACATTGTTGGCCGACAGGTATTCCTCGGTACTGGTAAAGGGCAGCATAATTTCGCCCGACACTGAATTATAGGTTCCGTTTCCGGTTACTGTGTACGCATAGGCAGTGGCAGCAGGCTGAATATTTGTGAAAGCTGCAACTCCATCGGCATCAGTATTTACGGAGGTTCCATTGAACAGCACTGTTGCCCCTGCAATCGGATTGTACGAATTGCCATCGAGTGCCCTGATGTTGATATTGTACACAGGCACCATATAGATGTTTTTTACGGTATTTTCGGTAACAGCAGCTATATCAACCTGTGCTTCGGCAAAGCCGGCTTTCTTATTCGTGAATGAAATTGCTGTGCCCGAAGCCACACCAAAAACAACGGTTCCGCTGGCACCTGTAACTTTAGTGATTCCGTTCAGGGTTATGGTATCGTTAGCCAGGCCAACATTACCTTCAGGTCCGTTAATTACATTAAAAGTAACATCAAAGCCTGCAGCCAGTGAAACAGTTTTAGCAGCATTGGCATTATCCACCATTACGGTTCCGGCTAAGTCGATAAACCCTGGTTTGGAAACCATGAAATTATAGTCGCCGTTAATCATTTTCTGGAAAACAGCATTACCACCGGCATTGGTTGTAACCACTACATTATTGATAATTACGGCTGCATCAGCTACAGGGGTGGTTCCATCGTTTACCGTAAATGCAATTTCGTAAGCATGCTGCAGGGCAATAGGATCAACAACAAGGTCTACATTTTGGATATTAGCTGTTCCTTTAGCATCGGCAAATCCGTCTGCGGAAATGGTATAATCAAGCGATGTCCATTTCGGGAATAACTTGTCAGTTAAAAGCACACCTTCTGCGTTGGCAACAAATGTCTGATCGAAAACAGGCCAGCTACTTACCAATCTTATGTTTGCATTGGCAACAGGATTCGTGCCATCGGTTACCGTAAATTGTACGCTGAAAGCGGGTTTCATATAAACCTCCATCATCAGGTCGGCATCGGTAACCGAAGCATTTCCGGTAACGGTAACAAAGCCTGTTTTTGCAACAGTATAGTCGTACGATCCGTTTACGGCATCGGGTAGAAATGCAATTCCGTTTACATCGGTTACCGCAGTGTTTGAACCGAAAGTAACGCTGGCACCTTCGAGTGGAACCATGGGCCAGCCATCGCTGTTGTATACCGTAAATGTAACCTTGTGTGCAGTTTGTAACACCCTGGTGAGTGTTAAATCGGCGGTTACCAGGTCGGCGGTTCCTGAAACCGGACCGTAACCTGCTTTTGAAATACTATATGTAAACGTGGAGTTAATTGCTTTTCGTTCGAAAGCTACATAACCGGCTGCATCGGTAAGTATGGTAACGCCGTCGAGGGATACTGAAGCGCCTTCAATGGTATTCTGATCGGGCGTTTCATCAATCACAAAAAATTCAATTTTTTTACCATTAACTACTGACACCATAACCCTTGCACCAGCTGTGGCCGTAACGGCAACAGTACCGGAAACAATGGCTTTGGTAACATCGGCAGGAGTTACGGTATAGTTATAGGTTCCGGGTGAAACAAAAAATGTGTTTCCGCCCATTCCTGCATCGTAATTATAATCAACTCCATTAAATGTAATGGTTGCTACGCCAAAATAACTCATTAAACCAGAGGTTAAACCAATAAAAACCGATGGTTTTTCGTAGTATATCGTTTTTGAAATATTGTTATTGGTAGACAGGTAGTTAGTGCTGACCAGCGGAGCGGAAACAGTACCCGACTGCGCAATATAATTACTTCCGTCAGGGCCGGATATGGTATACGAAAGTGCAGTGGCACTGGCAGCTACATCTATAAATTTTGCAACGCCTGATGCATCAGTTAACTGTTCGCTTCCGTTAAGGGTAACCTTAGCTCCTGCCACTTTGGTGCCGTCGTATGAATCGGATACAGTAAACTTAACAGTATATACAGGCACCATGTTTATGGTGAGCGCTGTATGGGCCGAAACGTTTGTGATTTCGACAGGTACACTGATAAATCCTGCTTTTTTGTTTACAAATGAATAGGATGATCCCGCGGCTACGCCGAAAGTAAGAACTCCGGTGGCATCGGTTATTTTTGTGATGCCATCAATAGTGATTGTATCCTTTTGTAAGCCAACTGTTCCGCTGGCTCCGTTTATGATGGTGAATGTAAGATCATAACCGCTAAGTAACGTAACAGCAGGGGTTTGATCGCCGTCAGAAACAGTTACAAACCCGGTTTTATCAATATAGCCTGATTTGGTAATGCTGTATGCATAATTTCCGTTCACGTTTTTAGCAAAAACCGCAACACCGGATGCATCAGTTGTTACCGAATTATTTCCGATGGTTACTTTGGCTTCTGCAACGGGATTTGAGCCATCAGTAACGGTAAAGGTAATATTGTAGGCATTCCGCAATTTAACGGCAGGCACTGTAAATGGGTTTGCTGAATTTGAGAGAACACTTACATTAAAAGTGGAATCAGCATACCCGGCAGCCGAAACAAGGGTTGAATGTGTTCCAACAGAATATAAACCGCTGAAAGTAACTTCGCCGTTGGCATCGGTGCTGCGGGTCGTGGCCGGAGCTGTATTAATTTTTACCGAGGCCCCCGCAATTGCAAGGCTGTTTTTATCCGTGACTTTGTAAACAATGTCGAAAGCTTTCCTTATGGTTGCAGTTTTGGCAATTGATAAATCCGTAGTACGGATGAAAACCAGAGAAGTGCTGGAATAATCGAGGTACCCGGGGGCTGTTACTGCAAGCGGGTAAAAGGCATTTGCAGTTGGAGTTGGTACCGAAAAAGTGGCATTCCCGCTGGCATCGGAAATGACCGTGGGTGTTGTAGCACCGGTAAGTGTTACACTGGCGCCACTCACAGGCATAGAAGGAGAAAGATTATTCTTCACCGTAATGGTTACGGTAACTTGCCCGATTGCTATTTTTATAAACAGCACAAGCAAAACAATGAGTGTAGATTTTTTCATTGGTTTTTGGGTATT
>CAYNVK010000005.1:10910-20480 GCA_964400395.1 uncultured Lentimicrobiaceae bacterium
CGCCCCTGGCATCATCAGGAAGCTGCTTCCCGATACAAATAATTTCATGATTGCCTCATCGCCTGACACGGCTTCCATTGCCTGCAGGTCGTTATCAGGATCGGTAAACACATCGTAGGGACCCATGATTTTGTAATTCCCATTGGTAGTAAAGCGAAGTGTATCCATTGAAACAGGCACCGGCAAACGGTTTATATTATTAACAGTTACAGAAACCGAAGCTTTTGAAACATATCCGAACTGGTCGGTTGCCGTGAAACCGAAAACATGTATGCCCTGGCTGCTATAATCGGGTTTATACACAAATTTCATGGTTTTCTTAAGCGGATCCGGTTCTGTATACTCAACCTGTTGCAACAGGCGGTAAGCGCTGTCAATCGTTAAGGTAAATTGATCAGATTCCTGGTCAGAGGCTGTAACCATAAATGTAATTGAATCATTTTCCTTTACTATCAACGGCAGTACCGGCACATCGAACACAGGGCCTTGGTTTTTCTTCATGCGAAGAACAACTCTTTTCTCAGGTGTTTTTATGTCGTTCGATTTTGCAACCAGGTAAGCCAAATTTTCAGAATAGTCAGCAGTACGGGCTGTAAAATCCAGTGAAATCTGGTCGGTTTTTGTTGGCTCAATGGTTCCTGAACTTGCCGAACTGAGAACTACCCATGGAATATCACCGGCAGTTTCCTCAACGGCACGGGTCATCCAGCCAAAGGAGTTGAATTGTTTATAACTGGCCAGGTCGTACCAATCTTCGGGCTGACCAAACAAGAACCTGTTTGCAACTATTTCGGTTTTGTGGGCACATCCCTGCGGATAAGTTAGCGCGGCCTCGAAACCAAATACGACATAAAATTTTTCGTTCGGAAGTATTTTTACCAGCTTCGATAATTTATGGGTAAGCATGCTTCCTTTATCATCGGGTTCGGGAACACTATAATTGAACGACTCGGAAAGCAGTATTTTACAGCTGTTGATATCCTCATCGCCGGCCAGAACCATAACTTTTATATTGGAGTTCAGCCAATCGCTGGGGACAAACCAGGTTTGAACATGCGACAACTGGAAACCATCAGCAGGTGCAGTGAAGCCGGTAGCCGTGTAAAATGATCGTGATCCGTTGTATCCCAGGCGTGTGAGCGGCACGGTATCCGAATCGTACGAAAGCGTGCGGTTATATTCGGCTGTGATTTTTTCAAACATCTTTGTACTGGCAGCTACTGATTTTAACCCAACAGGCATCATGGCGACCATAGGATCGATGCTTCGTACGGAATTTGCAACTGTTTTGGTACCTGCGGCAGCCGCCGACTGACCGACTGGCAGCCCGCGCTCGAAATGTAAACTCAGGTTATAGGTTAAGTTCATGCCACCCAGCTCGTTGCCAATGGTTACAATCTGGTTCTGTATAAAATCATTGTTTTGCGCATAAAACATAATTGTATCTTCACTCAGGCTTATCACAGCCGGGTTATAAACATTAGCCGTTATGGGTATTGTATATTTGGCCGGGGTGAGCGAAGTGGTCAGGAGGAGCGTATCGAGTATTTTCTCGGGTACTGTTGGTGCAATGGTTGACCTGAATTTTAAGGAGGAGTGTGCTTTTACGGTCACCGGCAGAGCAAAATTGCTAAGCTTGGTCCAGGTCCAGGCATCGTTAAGCTGTTGGTAAACTTCAATTAATACCTTCTCCGGTAATTTTTGCGAAATAGCGGATAATGTGAAATTGGCAGTACCTGTATTTTTTACTTCAAATTCCTTTGAAACTGTTTTTACATCAGGTGTTACCAAAACCGTATCGTATACAACCGGTCCGGGTACTTCAATTTGCGGCACCCCTGTTACAATGAGCTTGGTAGGTAATTTGAGGTTTAAAGCATCGGGGTCATTGTTAGTAAAAGCAATACTGTCAGCATATGATCCTTCAACCAGTTCCTTGGCATCGAGGAGCATTTTAAAGTCCTTGGTCTCACTCGGCTTAACGGTGTACATATGTGCCGGGTACAGTGTAATGGCCATATTCTGGTTAACTACTTTCTGGTAGAGCGATATCATAACCCCTTCGGTACCGTTAGCATTTTCAATGCCTATGGTTCCGTGGTCGGTTACGGTATTACTGCCGTTTTCAGGCATCACATACTGGAACTTGATGTTCCCGTTTTTATAAAGTATGGCTTCATACGAAATGGGGTCGCCCATGGTAAAGGCTGAATTGATATCGCGGAACTCAATAACTACCTTATCGTCGTACAACTGGTAATAATATCCCGAATGCGGGTATAGTCCTACCCAATCAGGTCCTCCAAACACCCATAGCGGTGCGATATAATTATTGGGCATGGCAGTATCTGGTATGGGTACACCTCCCCAGAAAGTACCTGATCCGTTTTGGTTTGGATTGAAGGTAACCAGGCCGTTCCCGATGTACATGGTGTCGTATTCCTTACCATAAAAGGAAAATGGGAAAGGCATCTTGATACCCGGGGTAAAATCCTTGCCGTTCCATGGATCTATCATTAAATCGGGAATTTTTTTACCTGTTTCGGCTATTTCAATCCAATCGTATACAGGGCCACCATACTCGGTACTTTTTTTCCACTTGTAGAGTACGCTTTGTGCGGCTGCTGAGGGAACAGTTTCCGAAACGGTTGCCCAATCGTTATTGGAAGGAGCAACTTGCAGATCGACACTTCCCGTATTTTTAACCTTGAAATTTACGGTTGAATTGGCACCGGCATTGAGGAACCGGGTAATTGATTTCAGTGCTGTTCCCGTTGAACTCAACAGGTTGATGATCGGGCCCTGAATAACTTCGAGAGAAATACCAATTTTAAATGTTTGCCCGTTTTTTGTTGTAAACCTTAAGGTGTCGTTAAAAGTGCCCAGGTTTTGCGTTATGGCAGTAACTGTAAATGGGATACTTCTTTCAGGTTTTAAAAGCGCAGGCACCTCTCCGGTGAGGGTGAAGTAGTCATGATCAAAATGGGCAGTCATTAAGCTGTCGGTTGCTTTCCCGTAATTTGAAACCAGGAATGAGATTTCACTTTTAGCACCTTTGTACAGTGTCCCGAATTTAAGCTCTGTACTGTCGATATGGATGTCGGATATTCCGCCGCTTGTAATTTTGAAATCAGCGGTATGGATGGTAGGATTGGTATATGGATCGTTGGTGATAATTACCAGGTTTTCGGTATACGGCAATACCGAGAGGCTATCCGTTTTAATGGTATAGGTTATATTCTGGGTTTCGTTCGGATAGATGGTGCCAAAGGGTTTGGATATGTTACTGAACAAACCCAGTCCCGGGTTATTGATAAGTATGGCCGTTCCCGGTTTGAAAGAACCGCAGCTTACTATCTGATCATATTTCCTGGTTTCAAATCCGTTAATCAGGATACCGTCTTCTTTTGTCTGATCTTCGATGGCCACCAGGTTTGTTCTGTAGTCGCTTTGCTGCATCGAATTGGCTTTGTAGTACAGGCGGATATTGCCGTTATCGTGAAGTACGATCTGGAATGTCATTGCTGATTTTGTGGTTGATATTCCGCTTGGCAGATAAGTTGCACCATCCCAATAAGGTGCATTATCAAACTGAACAATAAACTTATCAGGTTCCTGTTTATAATACACATGGCCAAAACCGGCTTCTTCGAACAGCATCGGGAATCCGCCACCCGAAATATAACGATCCGGATTTATCCAGTTCTTATACTGCATAGGTACCGACGACCATAAATAATCATTGTTGTCGAACGAAACCAGGCCATATTTGGAAATATAAACGAAGTTTTCCTGTTTACCAAAGTAGGGGAAGAGGAATGCCAACGGGAATTTTTTGTATACGTTACTGGATGCATTTCCCGAGAACAAGGCTGTAATGTCTTTACCGCTGCCGGCAATATCATTCCATACAAACGATGCGCCTGTAGTATCAACTTTTACCGAATATCCGAATTTGTGAACATTTGCAGGAATGGATTCCATATTGGAGCCATCAGAAAAGGCCGGCATATAATAATCGAGCGGGTATTTGCCTTCGTTTTTCAGGTTGAAATTACCTTTTATACTATCGCCGATAGCCAGGTTGTTGTAAGTGGCGGTTTGGGGATTTATTTTTACCACCGGCACATCCATACCCGATCCAAACAATTCGAAATTATAGGTTTCGCCGTTTTCGCCTATCAGAGATACTTTACAATAATTGTTGCCCACAGTGGTGGCCGAATACCTGAATTTTAAATTCATGCTGGTTGCAGCTTCAAAATTTTGTACAATGCCATCAACATATGCGAATTGCGGGTTGCTTAAGGTAACTTGCGGCGCTTTGAAAGTAAACCGGCCCAGGCCTTCATTTTTAAAAGAAACCGTTAAATCCTTGGTGGTGCCTACCAGTATATTGCCAAAATTGGCTCTTAACACCGAGGTGATTTTTGGCCGGTGCCCCTGGATCACAATATTGATGGGCACCCGCAGGAAGGGTTTCCCGGTTTCGTTTGTGTTCACCACCAGGTTAGCCTTGTAGGTTCCATTAATCATATTTGTGGCATCTACTTTGGCAACGATGGTTGTGTCCTTCATCGGGTAAACTTTTCCCGAAACCGGGTTTAGGGTAACATACTGGTCGAGCCGCACTGATTTTGACATAGCAAACACAGCCCATACTACCTGGTTGTCGTAGTACATTTCTTCGAACATTTTCCAGGTCTGCCCGCCGTTCAGGCTTATATAGCAGTTTTTCGAATATTCAGGCGATAATTCGAGGCCGCCGCCGAGCGGATATTTATTCCCGGCAGGAACATGTATAACCACCCAGAAATATTTTCCCTGTTCGAAGTACAATTCTTCGTTAAGTGCAATACCTGTATAAGAAGGATCTGTTGATTTGGCCACTTCCTGTGCCAGCAGAAGCTTTGCACTTGAAATATCGTATCCTTCATAAATTTCGAGTATCATCGGGCCGGTAGTTTCGTCGTGCTGCAGGTACGCATCAACGAAAGTCAAATTAAAACCATCCTTTTCGTTAACAAAAAACCGCGTTGCTTCTGAATTAGGGATTTTAATATTGGTTTCGCCAAACACCATAAGCGAGGTGTTTTGATTCACATAACCCTTCTCAGTAAGCGTATCGTGTTGAATATTATTCAGAATTTCAGGCGATAATTTGTCACTCTTAATGCCAATGGGTGATGCCGAAGCATTAAGTATTACCGGGTATTTGAGTGCCGGTTTGGCGCTCAGCGGTACAGCGTCAGTATGTCGTGGCTCAGCATCCCATACCAGAGTTCCTTCGCCTGAATTCATCAGGGTAATACTATCGCTGCCAACTGCTTTACCGGTTACATTGATGTTAATATTGAGTGCCGGTTTCAGTGGATCGAATGCGGCTGTAGGTCCGCTGTTGGTAGTAGCCGATATTGCATTCGAAAATTCTGAAATATTTTGCCAGCGGTCTAAGCTTCTGACCGAAAAATAGTATTTGGTAACGGCCTGCAAATCCGGGATTTCGAAATCGATACTTGTACCGGCTGTTTCAGTATTTTTGACAAGAATGGTTTTTGCATAAGCCATGGTGGCCAGGTTGATCTCCTTTGTTGAATAGATAACCTCGAACGATAAAGGTTTACTGTCGTCGGCATCAGCGGGTACAGTCCACGTGAGATTAGCAAAATCCTGGGCTATACCTTTCAGCTTGAGGTCAGTAATTTTATCAGGTGCAATTTTATTGTCAGTAGCCAGGGCTAATACTGCATCGGATTCACCTGTTCCAAGTTTTCCGATCATTTCCTCGTTAGCAGGAATTTTGTAAATGTCTTCCCTCACACCGGTGATCAGGTGGTTTTTTAAGTCGGTATTGGTAAAATTGGGCCCTCCATACTCCGAAACCACCAGCCCTGCAATACCCGAAACATGTGGGCAGGCCATGGATGTTCCATCGAGGTATCCGTACCCGTTTTTATCGAGGGTGCTCATGATACCGTTTTTATAGGTTGTATTTGAGCCTGGGAGTGCATTGTCGTCGGAATCGCCTCCCGGTGCCGATATGTTAACCCAGGTGCCATAGTTTGAATATCCTGCGCGGGTCGAGAATGCGTCGAGCGCCGAGACAGAAATAACAGGGGGATATGCAGCCGGATACATTTTTGCTTCGGTATTGCTGTTACCTGCAGCAAAAATCACTACTCCGCCTTTCATTGGGCTTCCGGGATAATCGCCTGCTTCGGCAATAAAATAATCAATAGCATCGTGCACTGCCTGGTCGTAAACACCTGGTGATTGATATCCCCAGCTGTTCTGTGAGATTACAGCCCCGTTATCAGCAGCAAAAACATAGGATAAAGGTGTGTTACCGGCATGCGAGCCACCCAGGATCTGGCAGGTCATAATACGCACACCATCGCCATTGCCCGAACCTCCGGCAACACCGCAAACCCCAATTCCATTGTTGTTTTTTGCCGCTATTGTACCTCCAACATGCGTGCCATGGTACATGGGCTCAATGCTGCCTGAGTTGTTGGTAAAGTTAAACCCGTTAATATCATCTATATAACCATTCCCATCATCATCCACATCCTTTTTACCGTATTTTTCAGCGGTATTCACCCACATCATGTCGGTAAGGTCTTCGTGCCTGTAATCAACACCCTGGTCGTGGATAGAGATAACCACGTTGGGAGTACCAGCAGTAATTCCCCAGGCATTAAAAAGATTTATATCGGAACCAGGTGTTCCGCCGGTTTGGCCGGTGTTGTTATAATGCCATTGTTTTTTCAGGTATGGATCGTTGAAATAGGCATTGTCGGTGCGGTCGCCGTCGGGTGACTCTACATAAACCGGTTTCCCGCTCCCATCAATAAGTACGGTTTCGTGGATAGGCTCTGCAATTTCAACTTCGGGTAAACCCGAATATGCCCTGGCAACTTCTTTTGAAGCCACTTTTGATCCGAGTGTTACATCGTACCAAAGATGAAGGCCGTGTTTCATGTGTTTGCCTTCAAACTTTGGCGAATAAGGAAACACACGCGTCATTTCAGTTACCGCATAAGTGGTGTTCAACTTATCCAGGGCTTTAATCCCGGTGTTGACCATTCCTTTTTTCATAGACTGGCCTTCGACTGCAGCGGCAACAGATGGTTTTATTTTGATACGGATTTTACCTTGCATCACACCATCCTTAAATTCCTGCCCAAAAGATTGAAACAATCCAATGCCCAGCATCAACAGGACCAGCAGAACAACTTTTAGTAATTTGGTAAATACTTTTTTCATATTGTTAATTTTTAGCACTTATTCAGTCGAAACATTTTGCGTTTAAAGCTTCGTATCAGTTTTTGAACACGACGAGTTCAGGTTATCCAGCAGCTTTTTTAAGGCCTGGTTTTCCTTTTTACGCTTATTAATTTTGTCGATGATTTCCTGATCTGTTTCCTGGGTAACCTCGGGATGATCCTGAAGGGAAAAGTCTGAAGCTTTACTCATTATCTTTTTCTCTTTTTTCATGTTGTATATGGCATTGAAACCAGCAACAAAAATACAGTCAGCTGACTGGGCATACTAATAATTAGCCTGAGTAAAACTAATACAGCAGAGAAAAACACCTGAGAAAAACACCTACAACGGGAAAAATAACCACAGCAAAACCCCTACAGCCTGTTGCTAAACAGCTGCATATCAATAAGTAAAATTTACGAGAGGCCGGTAGTGCTTAAATGTCGAGCAGGAAATTTACCAGGTTTACTTCCTGGTTGGTGATACCCAGCTTTTTGCGCAGGCGGTAACGCGCAGTTTCGAGGCTGTTAACACTTTGGTTGGTGATGGAAGCAATTTCCTTGGTATTCATATTTAAACGCAGAAAAGCGGCCAGCTTTATTTCGGAAGGCGTGAGATCGGGAAATTTCTTTTTCAGGTTCTGATAGAACTCTTCATGTACATTTTGGAAACGATATTCAAACTCTTCCCAAACTTCATTTTCTGTAATGGATTGCAGGTCGACTATGATTTTTTGAACAGGCTGTTTGTTTTCTTCCTTTAGGTTTTCTTTAAGTTTTAATAACCTTGAAGTAATGCTGTTAATGAGTTCATTTTTCTGCAACAGGTAAATCACATTGGTGGTAAGCTCCTTGTTCTTGATAATCATATCCTTTTCGAGTTTTTCTTTCTCGAGGCTGATACGCTTGGTGCGGCTTCGCGACAGGAAAAAAAGCAGGGCAAGGATCACAGAAACTGCGGTAATGGTAGCTAAAAGAATAAGGTAAGTAAGCCTGGCTTTTTGTTGCCTGGCCAGGTTGTCCTTTTCTGTTTTTTCGTACTCATACTGCATTTGCAGCCGGGTAAGTTCCTGTATCTTGTTGTCATTGATCAGGGTGTCGCTCACCTGCTGGAAAATTTCGTGGTACTTGAGCGCTTCCTGCCAGTTACCCAGTTTTTTGTTGATCTGGTACAAAAACATGGAGGATATTTTGCGCGTTAAAGGCTCTTTCAGCTCCGTACTCAGGGCGAACGACTTTTTTGCAAATTCAAGCGCAGCAATGGGTTCCTGCTTTTCGGAGTAGTGGTTTGCCAGGGAATAGTAGGATTTGGCTATCCCGGATTTATCATTGATTTTCTGCCTGGCTTCCAGTGATCTGAGCAGATAACTGTAGGCTTTATCGAAATTTTTCTTCTCATCCTCCAGTTTCCCAAGATTATTACAAATAATACCAATATTTGAATTATCATTTTTCTGTTCAGAAATTGCCAATCCTTTTAAATAATATTCCTCTGCAGTTCCCAGATCCTTCTTCGTAGCGTATATGTTGCCGATATTATTATAAAGCCCCTGAATATTCCTTATTTCATTTATAGGTTTTCCTTTTTCGAGATTTTTATTATAGATATTCAGCGCCTCGAAATAGTATTTTAATGCGTTGTCAAATTTATCAATACGGTCCTGAATAACTCCCAAATTGGAGAGTGAAATAAATTCTTCATGTTGTAATTTATTGTCCTGGGCAATTTTCAAACTGCTGAGGAAGTTTTTCAGTGCTTCGTCGTAGTTGCCCATTACAATCAGATTCGACCCCAGTTTAATATACGAGCGTGCAATATACAAATCGCTGTTAAGCTGGTTCGACAGTTGTAAGGCATCCTTCGAAAATTGCAATGCTTTTATGATGTCGGTCTTGCCATAAACATCGGACAGCTCAAACAAAAGTCTTACTTTGGCCGTATCTTCTCTGGCATTCTGCAACCTGATCCGGAGGCTGTCAATTTTCACCTGGTCCTGTGCAAACAACGCCTGCAGGCAAAAAAAAGCAATAAACAGTATCAGGAGTTTTTTCATCGGTTAGTGTTGTCAGTATTCAAAAATACAAATTTTAGGCATTCGCTCCAAGTTAGATGCAAAGTTAACGTTGTAACGCATATCTCTTTCGGTTTAATGGCACAAAATGCGTATGCATCAGGTTTTGCCCCATGGCGAACAGTCAAAACGGAAACTTTACTTAAAATCCTGCTTTGCCATAATCAGCCGGCTGGTTGATATTTGCCAGTATCCGGGCATCCTGAATATCAACATTTAATAATGTATATCCG
>CAYNVK010000006.1:0-4683 GCA_964400395.1 uncultured Lentimicrobiaceae bacterium
TGCATCGCCCGAAACGGTTGAAGTGCTACCCCCGCCGGTTTTGATATCGAGATCGCCACCGGTAACGGTTACAGAGGTTTGTGCCGCGATTCCGTCACCTGCCGCAGTAACTTTAATGGTTCCATCTTCGATAAGAATATATCCTACCCCGGAATTAGCATCGTTGTCCGATTTTAAACCATCGCCACCAGAATTTACGGTAATAGTTCCCCCTTCAACCACCAGGTAATCTTTACCGCGAATGCCATCGTCAATTGCAGTGGAGATAATGGTTCCGCTTTTAAGCAAGAGCCCGTCCTTACTTGTGATTCCATCCTTATATTTGCCATTTACGGTAAGTGAACCCGCACCAAAAATGGTAAGATCCGATTTACTGAAAATAGCGGCATTCGGATCATCTGCTGGATTAGCATAAGTTACTCCATCGGACAGTGTATTTTGTGTGCCTTCAGATAAATTGATTATCGTTTTTTGAGATTTCTCAATCAGGATGGCCGGACCCAACGAATTAGAAATGGTTGCGCTGTTTAAAATCAGCCTCACAAGGTCATTGTTACCGGCATCCACTATCAACCGTCCATCCGAGAGTGATCCGCTTATATTGTAGTTACCCGCTGCGGTAATAGTTGCAGTACTTCCGTTGATTGTAACCAACGAAGAGCTTGTTGTAATTGATGAGCCATTGAGGGTAATAGTTATCTCCGACGAAGGATCCCATGTATAATCACTGGTTTCCTCATGGTTTACCCCATCTTCTACGTCAGAACCATTATCACTGCTGCTGTCAGGATCTTTTTCGCACGAAAACCAGAGTGCTGTTGCAAATGCCAGGCTGAATATTAATAGTAATCGCTTCATGGATTGTTTATTTAGGTTATAACTAATTGATAGGGTTTATTTTTGATGAAGGTGCTAAATGGGTTAAGCCGTGTATTTTGCCGGGTTATTAAATAATAGGATTTGTTAAAATGCATAAGTGTAACCTATGCCCAGTATATACTTGTTTTCGGGATTATCAAGTTTGTTGTCAAGCTTCCCCGAAATTTCGAAGTGATGTCGGCGGGCGAATGTATAATCCAGCGAAAGCGTGTAGCGTATTTTGGTGAAAGTGTTGCCGTCGGGATCATTTAGCTGGTAAAATGTTTCGGCTGAAAATGCCGGAGTAAGCGGGCAATCAGTGAAATGATATTTCATTTTCAGCTTGTTAAGCCAAACTACCGACGGATTTACTTTATACGTATCTGTTTCGCCATTGTTTTTTATCCTGTCACTTTCATCTTTCGTTGTAAGTTGCAATTGCTCCTGCAGGGAAAAGGTAAACCCGCCCCACTTTTTTTTGCCCTGAACATACGCTCCAAAGCGGTTCCGCAGCTGGTAGTCGTCGTATTTAGAGTCGTAAAAATTAATCACCTGGTACAATGCGCCCGCCTTCAGCCATTTTTTTACATCGTAGCACGCTTCACCCTGCAGGCTCAGCCGATCGGTATGCTGGTAAAAACCGCTGCTGCGTAATTCCGTTTCGGCTGAAAAATCCCAACGATACCATTTTTTCTGCAACCGGATCGTAGACCATACATCGAACTTTTCATCCTGGGCAAATGAGGTAATGGATATGATCATTAAAAGGCCGGCTAACCAATTACGCTTTTTCAATAAACAGAACATGTCTATAGTCGGATAGCCTGGCAAGTTGTAATCAGGTGTTTTATGAAAATTTATTCGGCCCATAATTTTGAGGTTGTTGATCCATTGTGACACGAGTTGCAGGCACCGCTGGTAATAGCCGATGTCATGTGTTTCACGGAGCCTCCCGAACCGGTGATGCTTACATAAACTCCGCTTCCAAAATTCACTGAACTGTTAGTATAAAAGTTACCGGATCTGTCGGAAGTAAGCGAGGCCAACAGGTTACCACCTCCGTTGGGGGCAGATGTAATTTTTATTGTGGCACCTTTATAAACTGATGTGAACGACTGACTATATACCGAACCGGCAACTTTAAACGAATGACAGCCCTGACAATTTTTACCGGTATTGTGGCTGCTGCTGCCTGTATCGCTTGTATCTTCTGTTGGGTTTGAATCTTTGTTACAAGATGTAAATCCAAGTGCTGACAAGAGCAGCAGGAAATAAAATGTTTTACTCATTAGGTTCCGGTATTCTGTTTTTGATGTTTTATGATTTTATTGAAATGGGGAATTTCGTGTTGCTGAGCCAACAGCGTTTCCCTTTCAATGAACAGTACGGCTCTGTTTATTAATGGTGGGGACAAGTTTGCCATTTTCACTTTTTTTAACAGACCAAAATTACCCGGTACTGTTACCAACCGGAAATCAAATAGATTAACCGGCTGATTTTGGGGACATATATGGACTTTTTCCGGATGAAAGGAGATGCCCCAAAGCAATAAAGTATCAAGTAATAACCAGTAATAGCGAAGTTTCAGGACGAAACGACGGGCAATGTAA
Source organism: uncultured Lentimicrobiaceae bacterium (assembly GCA_964400395.1). Lineage (GTDB taxonomy): Bacteria > Bacteroidota > Bacteroidia > Bacteroidales > UBA4417 > UBA4417. The sequence goes on from CAYNVK010000006.1 coordinate 2,469, forward strand.
ATTTAAAATTTGAAAATGGGATATTGTTAATAATTAGGAAGTTAGCCGGCTCAAAACGCTCAGAAAAACCGTTCGTTCACAAACTGCTGGAATTTCTCTTTGTAATTATCAGATACCGGAATATATTCCTTGCCGAATACTATGCGGTTGCGCTCTATGGTTGTAATTTTATCGAGGTTTACGATAAACGAACGGTGAACGCGCATAAACCGGGTTTCGGGTAAATTTTCTTCGAGCGACTTCATACTCATCAACGACAGAACAGGCTTATCTGTTCCTTCCAGGAAGAATTTCACATAATCCTTCAAGCCTTCAATATACAGGATGTTTTTAAATTCGATCTGTACAAGTTTATAATCAGCCTTTACAAAAATGGAGTTCCTGCTTTCAGATGCAGTGGTTTTTTCGGAAACTTCGAACCAGCGTTTGGCTTTATTTACTGCAGTCAGAAATTCGGGATAGCTTATAGGTTTTAATAAATAATCAATGGCATCGGCTTTAAACCCTTCGAGTGCATATTGCTCAAAAGCTGTGGTGAAAATTACTTTTGGCGGATCTTTCAGGCTGCGGACAAACTCCATTCCGGTCAGGCCCGGCATCTGTATATCCAGAAACATGAGGTCAACTTCTGGTTTTTCGAGCATTTTCATGGCCTGGAAAGCGCTGCTGCAGCGACCGACCAGCGTGAGCGAGGGCGTTTTTTCCACATAGCCTTCCAGAAGGTCGAGGGCCAGCGGTTCATCATCTACAATCAGGCAGCGGAGGTTCATAGGAATCAAAGTTTCAGGGTTTCAAAGTCATTGCGAGGAGGTACGAAGCAACAGGTTTTCAATGTTTGAAGAGTTTGAAGAGTTTCAAAGGTTTCAATGGTTTCAAAAGTTTCAAGGGTTTTAGCGTCATTACGAGGAGGTAAAGCCTGTCCCGATTTATCGGGAACGAAGCAACAGGTTTTCAATGTTTGAAGAGTTTCAAAGGTTTCAATGGTTTCAAAAGTTTCAAGGGTTTTAGCGTCATTACGAGGAGGTAAAGCCTGTCCCGATTTTTCGGGAACGAAGCAACAGGGTCGCAACTCCTGATTCCTAATCAGTTTTTGGCTCTAAGTTTATTCTTAAATTTGAGCTATAAACAGATCCCTTATCCTCAATAGTGAGTTCAAAGGCTGACGGATACAGCAGTTCAAGTCTTTTCTTCAGGTTAACCAGCCCGATGCCCGATCCGCTTTTATCGGTTTCGGTTTTGGGGAAGTTGCTGTTTTCAACCAGGCATTCCACCTGGTTTTCGGTTGGAAGGCTTATTTTTATTGAGATGCGCGAAGGTTCAGCCGGACTTACACCGTGTTTGAAAGCATTTTCGACCAACGACATAAAAAGGAGCGGAGCAATCATAATTCCTTCGGTATTCGTAACAATGTTGGTTTCGAGTGTAACATGCGAAGGCAACCGCAAGCTCATAAGTTGTATGTAATTTGTTGTAAAATTGAGGTCTTTTGCAAGCGGAACCCTGCTGTGATCACTTTCGTAAAGCACATATCGTATCAGGTTACTCAGCCGGTGTACGGCATTTTGCGCATTTTCCTGGTTAATGGAGATGAGCGAATAAATATTGTTGAGGGTGTTGAAAAGGAAATGCGGATTTAGTTGGTTCTTCAGGTTGGTGAGTTCGGATTGAATATGCAGTTTTTCGAGTTCCTTCTGTTCGGCCTGCGACAGGTACCATTGCGTGGTCATTTTTATGGCTGTTGCCAGTCCCACGGTCATGGTCATCGAAAAAATGTCGCGGATAAAAATGATTTGTTTCATATTATCGTGCGGCGGACCAGGTTTCTTGAAACTCATCTTGGCAAAATACTCGGCAAAATAAAAGTGTTTCACCAGTTCCATCAATGCTATACATGCGGCAAAAAGCAGCAGGTTTACCACGAAAAACTGCCATATCTTTTTGCTGAACAAATACTTGCTTATGATTACAAAATAGTTGGCATAAAAAACCACCATCAAAAAGATGAGCGGCATCGAAAAATCGAGGAAACGAATGAGGCTGCGCTCGCCTTCACTGTACATAAATATCAGCGGGAAAAATGCAATAATTCCCCAGATGATAAAATGTATGGAAAACTGAACGGAACGGTTTTTATTTATTTCAGCCATGGGTTTTTATTCAATTAAATCAATCTGTTTCGAAATTCTTTTTTATGTGGATTGAAAGCCTTTGCTAC
>CAYNVK010000006.1:4783-6049 GCA_964400395.1 uncultured Lentimicrobiaceae bacterium
CCACATCCCACATCCGACATCCCACATTCTATTCATACCTTATAGCATCAATCGGATCGAGATTGGCAGCCTTTTTGGCGGGATACCAGCCGAAAAATACTCCTGTAAATGTACAAACTGCAAACGACAATACAATAGAATACGAGGTTATTACTATGGGCCAGTTGAGAATGCTTTTGATGATGTAGGAACTTCCGACACCCAGTGCCACCCCGATAATTCCGCCTACCACGCTAATCATCACTGCCTCAATGAGAAATTGGGTGAGTATATCGATGCCACGACCGCCAACGGCCATGCGCAGGCCGATTTCGCGGGTACGTTCGGTTACCGAAACAAACATGATATTCATGATTCCGATGCCACCGACAATAAGCGAAATGCCGGCTATTACTGCAAGCAGAATGGTCATTACCGTGCTGGTGCTGCTGAACATAGTTAGCATTTCCTGCTGGGAGCGCACGTTAAAATCATCCTCGTCGCCGTCTTTGATTTTGTGCCGCGTACGCAATACATTTTCCAGTTCGGTTTTGGCTTTCTGCGTTACATCTTCGTTGATGGTTGAGCAGAAAATTCCATTCAGGTAAGTTATGGCAACCACCCTTTTCTGTACAGTGGTGTAAGGTGCAAGCAATACATCGTCCTGATCCTGTCCCATTCCGTTTTCGCCTTTTTCGGTAAGTACGCCGATAACCTCAAAAGGTATTTTATTGTAACGTATTGATTTCCCGACGGGATCGGCCCCCTCGCCAAAAAGTTCATCAACCACCGTTTGGCCCAGTAGACAAACTTTGGCTGCCGATGCAATTTCTCTTTCAGTGAAAACCCTTCCGCTTTGTATTCCGTATTTGCGGATAAAAAGATATTCCTGGTTTACGCCCTGCATGCTTACCGGCCAGTTTTTTGCCCCGTAAATGGATTGACCGTTCGCATTCACCAGGGGCGAAATTGCGGCCAGGGTAGTATTTTGTGCTTTTATGGCATTGTAATCTTCAATTACCATGGTTTTGGTTGCTGAAGCTGCCATACGTGCTCCTCCCGAAAACATATCAGCCCCGGGCTGCACCATAATCATGTTGGAACCCATTTTTGAAATTTCGTCCTGAATGCTCTTTTTTGAGCCTTGCCCGATGGCTAACATTGCAATTACTGCCGCCACCCCGATGATGATACCGAGCATGGTTAGCAACGCCCTGAATTTATTGCTAACCAGGGCTTTGGTTGATATGCGGAATAGATTTGTTATGTTCATGATTGTAGTTTTTT
>CAYNVK010000006.1:6149-20295 GCA_964400395.1 uncultured Lentimicrobiaceae bacterium
TGTCTCCCACTCTCCCCGTCCCTCTCAGTCCGCTTCAACCGGCAAGGCCGCTAATGATTCCGCTGCAGAAGCAATGTTAACTTTTTTCTCGTCTTTTATGATTCTGCCATCGCGGAGCATAATGCTTCTTTGGCTGAATAAGGCTATATCGGGCTCGTGTGTCACAAAAGCAATGGTTTTTCCCGCGGCATTCAGTTGCTGGAAAAGCGACATGATTTCGTACGAAGTACGGGTGTCCAGGTTACCTGTTGCTTCGTCGGCAAGGATGATAACCGGATCGTTAACAAGTGCCCTTGCAATGGCAACACGCTGCTGCTGCCCGCCGGACATCTGGTTGGGCATGTGATCCATACGGTCGGCCAGGCCAACGGCTGCCAGCATGTGTTCAGCTTTCTCCCGGCGCATTTTTGCCGAAACGGATGCGTTGTACATCAGCGGCAGTTCCACGTTTTCGAGAGCTGTAGTTCGTGCCAGCAGGTTATACGTTTGGAAGACAAAACCGATTTTGAGGTTACGTAACCTGGCTCTTTCGTTTTTTGTCATGGTACGAACCGAAATGCCATCAAGCAAATATTCGCCGCTTGAAGGCGTATCGAGGCATCCGAGTATATTTAGCAGTGTTGACTTTCCTGATCCGCTGGCCCCCATAATGGTTACAAATTCTCCTTGCCCGATGGTGAACGATATGCCCTTGAGCGCGGTAACTTTTTGGTCGCCGACAATAAATTCACGTTTAAGAAGATCTGCTTTTATAATATCAGACATTTTTTTTAGCTTTTTAAGTAATCTTTAAGTTCCTGGAGACCGTCTTCAGCAAGCACCGCAGGATCTCCCGACTTTATTTTCAATTTTTCTGAAATTCATTATTCTGTATTGCCCTCTCCTTGTCGCCGTGTCTCCCCCTCTCCATGTCTCCCCCTCGCCTTGTCTCCCTGTCGCCATCTCCTACGCCCGTCACTTCTTCGTACTCCCCGGTCTTTTAGGCATAAACGGACTGCTTTGCGTTCCGGCTGAATCTTTTTTAGCTGCCGATGCTGTGGTTTGTTCCATCGAAACAACAACAAGCTGCCCTTCTGTTAAACCCGAAATTATTTCAGTATTGGTTTCGTCAGTCATCCCGGTAACAACCTGCACCGGGTGGATGCTTTCGCCTTCTTTTACCCAGACTGTTTTTCTGGCATTTTCAACCGGTGATTTTGTTGCAGCTGCATCCGGTTTTACAGGTGGAACCAACTGGTTTGGAGGTGCAGCCTGGGCACCAGCAGCCGGAATTTGAGAAGGAGGTCCGGCAGCCTGGTTTGGGTTAGCCATTCCGGAACCAGCCATTAACGTACTGTCGGGTTTAAACCTAAGCGCTTTTGCCGGAACAGTAAGTACATTCTCAACTTCCTGTGTAAACGCAGTTATACTGGCGGTAAGTCCGGGTTTTAGTTTCAAATCAGGGTTCGGTGCATCAATAACCACGCTGTAGGTAACCACATTCGAAGTTGTTGTTGCCAGTAGCCTGACCTGCTTTACCGTACCGGCAAAATTATCATCCGGGTAAGCATCCACCGTGAAATTTACTTTCTGCCCTTCTTTCACCTGTCCTATATCGGCTTCATCCACATTAGCCACCACCTGCATTTTGGTTAAGTCCTGCGCAATGGTGAACAGTGTTGGAGTGTTGAAACTGGCGGCTACAGTTTGACCTTCGTCAACGGCGCGGTTCAGTACAACCCCATCAATCGGCGAATAAATAGCTGCATAGCCCAGGTTGGTTTTAGCGCGATCAACATCCGAACCCGACCTGGCATAATTTGCCTTTGCATTGCTGTACTGGTACAATGCTGTTTCGTAGTCGGTTTCGCTTATCGCTTTTTTATCGAACAACTGCTTGATTCGGTTATAGTTTGATTCCTGGTATCTCAGGGCGCTGGCGGCTGCCTCAAGGTCGGCTTTGGCCGATGCCAGCTGTGCAAGCAATGGAGTTTTGTCGAGTTCGGCCAGGAGATCTCCTTTTTTGACTTTGGAATTAAAGTCAACGTAGATTTTCTGGATAACTCCCGAAACCTGTGTTCCTACACTTACTTGTTTTACAGGCTCTATGGTACCGGTGGCTGTAACTGTATTGCTGATGGTTGCACGCGTTACAATAGCTGTTTTGTAAGTGGTAACCGACTTGCTGCTCTGCCTGAAGAAAAACCAGTAGCAGGCTGCAATTGCCATTATTCCGGCAGCTGTAAAAATTAAAACTTTGTACTTTTTCATTGCGATTATTTTTTAGGTATTCGATGGTTTGAAATTGTTTTATCCGTTAGCGGAAGCAAAAAGCAACTTTGGATTGAAATATAAATTTGACTCCGGCATTTCGCGAACTGCTTAAAGTTCGATAGGGTTGTTCTGGTAGAAATCGAGGATTTTGTAATTCAGAATGGCCGTGTATTTTGCCTGGAGGTATTCCTGTTGAGCGGTTAGAAATTTGTTTTTCTCTGTAATCAGATCAACGGTATTTTTCATTCCCAGGTTAAACTGGTCTTCGATAAGCGAATAGCTGATGCGGGTCGATTTGAGCTGTTCGGAAGCGGCCAGGAACCTGCCCTGGGCCGATTCGGCGTCGAGGTAAGCAGTTTCGACATCGGTGAGCAGGTTTTTCTCGGTTTCAATCTGCGAAAGCTTAGCCGTTTCAATGCCGATTTGTGCCCTCGAAATATTCGATTTCACTTGCTTACCGTTAAAAATCGGAATGCTGAGGCTTATTCCTGCATTCTGGTAAAATTTATCGCCCAACTGCGTTGTATATGATGTTGAGTTAGGTGCGCTGTAACCTGTGCCAAGGCTGGCATTCATCGTAATACTCGGCAACAGCCCTGCTTGTGCGATAAGCAGCCCCGTTTGTGCTATATCAATATTTACTTTTCCGTTTTCAACCTGTGGCATCACCTTTAGCGCGGTATTGTACACATCCGGTTTGGCGGGCAGTGGCTTCAGAACCTGTGTTGAATCGAGATCGGGGAATTTAATGGTCAGATTTTCGTTCATCCCCAATTCGAGTAACTGTTTTAACTGAAGTATCAAACTGCTCATGCCATTGTTAGCCAGCACCAGCGAATATTTATCGTTGCTGTATTGCGACTGCACCTGGGCATAATTGCTTTCGGCAATATAACCGGCTTCGAATAGTATTTTGGCGCGGTTTACCTGTGTTTCCGACGAGGCCAGGATGTTTTCGGCATTTAAAACCGACTCGCGGGCATAAAGAATTTTAAGATAGGCCGCCGTTATTGCCAGCTCAATATTGTTCTCCGACTCTTTCACGCTCAATTCGCCCGACTTTATTAAAAGTTCGTTCTGCGAAATGGTATTATTGAGTTTGTTGCCATTATACAGAACTACTGACGATTGCGCATTGTAACTTCCGGTAAATAATTGCTCCTGACCGCTGCCACCTTGCATGTCCTTCTGGTTTGTAAATGATTGTCCGATGCCGGCATTCAGACTCGGAAGTCGCTCAGCTTTGCTTTGCACAAAGTTCACTTTGCTGGTTTCAACCGACTGCTGCTGTTTCTTAATTTGTATATTGTTCAGCAACGCGTAGTTAATGCAACTTCTTAAATCCCATTCTTTGGGTTGCTGCTGGCCGAGGACAGGTGTGTTATACAGCAGGTAACCTGCCAGCATAAAATAATAAACTATACGCTTGTTTTTCATTTGCTTCGTGATCATTTATTTAACGAAACAAAATTATTCCGGCAACCCACGAATATAAAATAAGATATATGTTTGTGGATAGTTTATGGATAACGAGCGGTTATTTGCCGATGAATACAATGGACGATGTTGCCATTTTTGTTTTTAGCACTACTTATAATATGTTATGTAACTGGTGGATCTTAATAGCATCCGCAATGTGACGCTGATTTTTTATAGTTTTTTTTCAAAAACAGTATTTCTATTCAAATAATGTATAAATTTGCAGTCCAAATGTATAAATATACATGAATACAAAAACTGATCGTCTCAACCAGATTAAGCGGATTATACTCGATTCCAAAATCGCCAGCCAGGAAGAGCTGTTGGAATCGCTGCGTAATTCGGGATATGAACTTACACAGGCAACACTCTCGCGCGATTTAAAAGAACTTCGTGTGGGGAAGCTGGCAGATCCGGCTAAAGGAAGTGTGTATGTTTTGAACGAACAGCTTCAGCAAAACAGCCAGCCGGGCAATACGCCTGCTATACCGGTTAACAGTGTGCTTTCACTGGTGTTCTCGTACCATCTTTGTGTTATACGCACTTTCCCGGCATTTGCATCAACAGTTGCCACCTTTATTGATAGTTCCCGACTTCCCGAAATAGCAGGTACCGTTGCCGGCGACGACACCATCATGGTGATACCCCGCGAAGGATACAGCCAGCAGGAAATACTCCGAGCCTTGGGCTCTGTAATCCCTGGCATAGAATCAAAACTGGATTAAACCTGAGCCCTCAGGTAAACCGACTTTTACGAGTTACATTCAGATTAAATGAAAGCCGGAGAAAGATTTACCATCTTTCTCCATCAGGTTATTGCAGGTTCAATAAACAAAAATTAACATTAATACTACCCTGAATAATGAATGAGATTAAAGTAGGTGTTGCAACTGCTGACGATATTAAATTCGTGCAGCAGATACTTCAAACCATCGAAGAATCAGCAAAAGTACGTGGCACCGGTATCGCAAAAAGAGAGCCACAGTATATCATCGACAAAATCAACCAGGGCAAAGCCATTATTGCCAGCAGCAACGATATGTTTGTCGGGTTCTGCTACATCGAGAGCTGGGGCAATAAAAAGTTTGTTGCCAACTCAGGTTTAATCGTGAGGCCCGAATACCGCGGGCATGGTGTGGCAAAAGACATTAAACGTGCTGCTTTCGCCTTATCGCGCCAGCTTTTTCCGGATGCAAAAATATTCGGGCTTACCACCGCGCTTGCCGTGATGAAAATAAACAGCGAACTGGGATACAAACCTGTTACATTCAGCGAACTCACCAACGACGATTCATTCTGGAAAGGATGCCAGTCGTGCGTAAATTACGATATCCTTACCCGGACCGAACGTAAGCACTGCCTTTGCACCGGTATGCTTTACGACCCGGTGTGGGAAAAACAGGGCGTTCACGAAACCAAAGAACCCGAAACCCTTCAGCATCCGCTGCCTGTTTACGACCGCTGGATGCGCTTCAAGCAATTTGTGCTGATGCGGTTGCTGAATAAACGCAGTGGGGGAGGAGCGAATGTCCTGACTGAGAAAAAGAAATTGTTCAGGTTTTTTTAAAGCCTGCATCCGGGTTGGTTCATCAGTATCGGGGCTTCTAACAAAGAACTTTACGGATTATTGACCTTGAGTTATAGATTATAAAAATTGATTCGATTTAATAAAGATACAATGAAAGAAAAAGCAGTACTGGCATTCAGCGGAGGTTTAGATACCTCATTCTGTACCAAATATTTAAGTGTTGAAAAAGGATACGAAATTCATACCGCACTGGTAAATACAGGCGGGTTTTCCAGCTCCGAACTTGATGCCATCGGGCAGCGTGCCGTACAACTTGGCGCGGCGTCGCATGTTTCGCTAAATATCGAAGACGAATATTACCGGAAATGCATACGTTTTATGATCTATGGCAATATGCTGAAAAACGGAACATACCCGCTTTCGGTAAGCTCCGAAAGAACGTTCCAGGCGCTGGCCATTGCCGAATATGCGGTTAAAATCGGAGCAAAATATGTAATTCATGGGTCTACAGGTGCCGGCAACGACCAGGTACGTTTCGACCTGGTTTTCAATATTATTGCGCCTGATATTCAAATCATAACTCCTATCCGCGACATGCAGCTTTCGCGCGAAGCCGAAATTGAATACCTCAAAAAACAGGGTTTTGAAGCCGACTGGAAAAAACTGGAATACAGCATAAATAAAGGATTGTGGGGAACCAGCATTGGTGGAAAGGAAACACTATCCTCACATTTACCTCTGCCCGAAGCGGCTTATCCATCACAACTAAAAAAGGAAGGTGAAGAAATTCTCACCCTCACCTTCAGCAAAGGCGAGGTAACCCATGTAAACGGAACAGCCTATGCGCCAACGGATGCAATCCGTGCCATTGAAGACATCGCTTCCCTTTATGCCGTGGGCCGCGACATGCATATCGGCGACACCATTATCGGCATTAAAGGACGGGTTGGTTTTGAGGCTGCCGCTCCCATGATCATCATTAAAGCGCACCATGCCCTCGAAAAACACGTGCTTACCAAGTGGCAGCAGTATTGGAAAGAGCAACTCAGCAACTGGTACGGTATGCTGTTGCACGAGGGGCAGTACCTCGACCCGGTGATGCGGAATATTGAAAAATTCCTCGACGATTCGCAGGAAACCGTTACCGGCGAGGTATTTGTAAGCCTTCAGCCTTACCGCTTCAGCATAAACGGCATCAAAAGCGATTTCGACCTGATGAATGCAGGTTTCGGGCAGTACGGCGAAATGAACGAAGGCTGGAGTGCCGCCGATGTGAAAGGTTTTACCAAAATACTCGGTAACCAGCTGAAAATACATCGTTTCGTACAGGGAAAAAACAAAAAAAACTGAAACCAGCTGTTTTAAATCCTGCCACCAGTAATCACTAAAACATTTATAAATTGAATACTACTGAAACCAGTAAAATACGCGTAGCCATCGAAGGTGCTGCCGGGTATACCGCAGGCGAACTTTTACGCATCCTGCTCTTTCATCCGTATGTAGTGGTAAAATACCTGCACAGCGACAGCCATGCAGGCAAGCCGGTTTACACCGTTCATAAAGACTTATTGGGCGAAACCGACCTTGTTTTCAGCGATATAGATTACCAGGATACTGATGTTGTGTTTTTGTGCAAAGGGCATGGGCAGAGTGTACTCTTAATGGAGCAAAATACCTTGCCCGATCATGTTAAAGTGATTGATCTTTCAGCCGATTTTCGCGACGAAAGCCACAACTTTGTATATGGTTTGCCCGAATTGCAGCGTGAAAAAATAAAGAGTTCAAATTTTATTGCAAATCCGGGTTGCTTTGCCACTTCTGTTGAACTGGCCTTGCTCCCTTTGGCTGCTGCAGGACTACTGAAAAATGAAGTACATATCACTTCCATTACTGGCTCAACCGGGGCCGGGCAGTCGCCCTCCGATACCACGCATTTCAGCTGGCGCAACAACAACATTTCGGTTTATAAACCTTTCAGGCACCAGCATTTAAAAGAAATCGGGATGTGCGTTACAAAACTTCAGCCGGGCTTCGATAAATCCATTAACCTGGTGCCGGTACGCGGCAATTTCAGCCGGGGCATCCTTACCAGTTGCTATACCGATTGCGACACCAGCCCGGAGGATATTGAAAAACTGTATGCCGGTTTTTACAGCGATCACCCGTTTACTATCATCACCCGGTCGAATCCCGACTTGAAACAGGTTGTAAACACCAACAAATGCATACTTTATGTGGAGCGTGTCGACAATAAACTATACGTACTCAGCCTCATCGATAACCTTTTAAAAGGCGCTTCGGGGCAGGCAGTTCAAAATATGAACCTGGTGTTTGGCTTACCCGAAGATGCAGGCCTTCATTTAAAATCCATCGGTTTTTAACCGTGAAAAATAATTCTTTGAAATGAAACTTTTCGACGTTTACCCGCTTTTTGATATTGAGCCGGTTAAGGCATCCGGAAGCCGGATATTCGACAGCCACGGCAACGAATATCTCGATTTCTATGGGGGACATGCTGTTATATCCATTGGTCATTCTCATCCGCATTATGTAAAAACCATTACAGATCAGTTAAACCAGATCGCATTCTATAGCAACTCTGTGGTTATTAGTTTGCAACAGCAGGTCGCTGAAAAACTGGGCCGTTTATCCGGATACCCGGATTATTCGCTTTTCCTTTGTAACTCAGGGGCCGAAGCCAACGAAAACGCGCTTAAACTTGCTTCATTCACCAATAAGCGAAGTAAAGTGCTGGCGTACCGACACGCATTTCACGGGCGTACTTCGGGCACCGTGGCTTGTACCGATAATCCTTCCATCGTGGCCCCTTATAATGCGGCACACCAGGTTGAATTTATCGACCGCTACGACCTCGATGCCACCCGGAAGGCACTGCAGGCAGGGGATGTATCGGCCGTAATCATAGAAGGGATACAAGGTGTAGGCGGTATTTTTGCACCCGACCCGGCGTTTCTGCAGGAATTAAGCAGTTTGTGCCGGCAAAAAGGAACGTTCCTGATCCTCGACGAAATACAGAGTGGTTACGGGCGCAGCGGTAAGTTTTTTGCGCACCAGTTTGCCTCGATTAAGCCTGATATTATTACGGTAGCCAAAGGAATGGGCAACGGTTTCCCCATCGGTGGCGTTCTGATAAGCCCCGAATTTAAACCGTGGCACGGCATGCTGGGAACTACTTTTGGCGGCAATCACCTGGCTTGTGCTGCAGCAAAAGCTGTGCTGGATATAATCGAGGAAGAAAATCTTATAGAAAATGCAGCCCTTGTCGGCGAATACCTGGTTGAAAAATCAAGGACACTGAAAGGCCTGGTCGAAACCCGGGGAATGGGGCTGATGATTGGCCTCGAGTTTGGGTTTGATATAGCTCAGCTTCGTAAAGAATTGCTTTTTACCCACCATATTTTTACTGGTTACAGCGGCAAAAACACACTGCGGTTGTTACCCCCGCTGGGTATTGGCAACAAGGATGTTGATCAGCTGATAGATTCGCTCGAAACCATACTTTCATAAAAAATAACCAATGTCAGAAATCCGGTCAGATAAGCTTACTGTCGTAAAGGTAGGCGGCGCAATACTCGAAGATGCGGTAAGCCTTTCAGGTTTTCTCGATCGGTTTGTTGCATTGCCGGGCTTGAAAATACTGGTGCATGGCGGAGGCAGGGCTGCCACCAGCCTGGCGGCAAAACTCGGGATTGAAAGTAAAATGGTGGAGGGCCGCCGGATTACCGATGCCGAAACGCTCGATATTGTTACCATGGTGTATGGGGGGCTGGTAAATAAAAATACGGTAGCCGCCCTGCAGGCACGCAATTGCAATGCCGCCGGATTTACCGGTGCCGATTTAAACCTGGTTAAAGCCCGTAAACGCCCGGTGGCAGAAATCGATTACGGGTTTGTTGGCGATATTACAGCCGTGCAATCGGGGGCCTTTGCAAACCTGCTGCAGCTCGGTATTACACCTGTGGTAGCCCCGCTCACACACGATGGCAACGGGCAGTTCCTGAATACCAACGCCGACACCATGGCTTCGGCCATTGCCATTGCAATGAGTACCCTGTATGAAGTAACCCTGATTTTCTGCTTCGAAAAACCAGGCGTACTCTTAAATGCTGACGATGATACTTCGGTAATCCCACAACTTTCTGCCGGGTTGTACCAATCCTTAAAAGAGCAGAAAATTATACACTCAGGGATGATTCCGAAACTCGATAATAGTTTTGCTGCCCTGCAACAGGGAGTAAAACAGGTAATTATAACCAGCGCCATCACCCTCAATCCCGAAACCGGAACGCGAATATCATGACGACAGAAATATTATATAATGAAGCGCTTGATGTGCTCAAAGGTCTTATCCGGATTCCTTCGTTCAGCAAGGAAGAAAACCTTACCGCCGACCTGATTCAGCAATACCTCGAATCAAAAGGCCAACATTGCCACCGGTATCTGAATAATGTGTGGGTTGTTCATCCTGATTACAGGCCGGGGCGTCCGACTGTGCTGCTCAATTCGCATCACGATACAGTGAAACCTACTACATCGTGGACAGTTGATCCGTTTTCGCCCACCGAAAAAGAGGGCAAGCTCATTGGCCTGGGAAGCAACGATGCCGGGGCACCCCTGGTTTCGCTGATGGCTGCTTACCTGCATTTTGCGCAGCAAGCATCGCTGAAATGGAATCTTATTTTTGCAGCTACTGCCGAAGAAGAAATCTCGGGTTTTCATGGTGTTGAGTCTCTTGTAAATCAGTTGGGGCCCATTAGCCTGGCTATTGTGGGCGAGCCTACAAAAATGGAACTTGCCGTTGCCGAAAAAGGTCTGCTGGTTATTGATTGCAAAGCACCCGGTCGGCCAGGCCATGCTGCCCGCGAGGAAGGCGAAAATGCCATTTATAATGCGATGCCCGATTTGGAATGGATTCGTAACTTTAAGTTTCCAAAAGTTTCGGAAGTACTCGGGCCGGTGAAAATGAGCGTTACACAGATCAAAGCCGGTTACCAGCACAACCTGGTGCCTGATGTTTGCGATTTTGTAATTGATGTGCGCACCAACGAGTTGTACAGCAACGCCGAAGCTCTTGAAATTATTCGTAATAACCTGAAATCGGAAGTTAAAGCCCGTTCGCTGAGGTTAAACTCATCCAGTATTCCGGCTGATCATCCGCTGGTTCAGGTTGCTAAGGATCAGAAAATCAATTGCTACGGATCGCCAACCAGCAGCGACCAGGCTGTAATGCCCTGGACTTCGGTGAAAATGGGACCCGGCGACTCGGCCCGGTCGCACACCGCCGACGAATTTATTTACCCCGGCGAACTGAAACACGGCATCGAATTGTACATCACGATACTCGAAAAGTTAGACTTCTAAGCCAGGAATAGCTGCTGATAAAAACAATTAAAAAACTTAGCCATGAAACTGTGGGACAAGGGAGTACCTGTTAACGAAATTATTGAAGCATTTACCGTTGGCCGCGACAGGGAAATGGATCTTTACCTCGCCGAATCCGATATACTGGGAACCATTGCCCATATCACCATGCTCCAAAGTATAGGCCTGCTTCAGCAACATGAACTGAGCGAACTCAAAAAGGCGCTTGTGGCAATATATCAGGATGTAAAAAACGGAGACTTCAGTATAGAGCCGGGAGTAGAAGATGTGCATTCGCAGGTGGAGGTGCTGCTCACCCGCCGGTTGGGCGATACAGGCAAAAAGGTTCACTCAGGCCGTTCGCGTAACGATCAGGCCCTGCTCGATATCAGGCTCTATACCCGCGATTGCCTGCTATCGGTAGCCAGTGAAACGCATTCGCTGTTTGAAGTGCTGCAAAGTCAGAGTGATACATATAAGGATGTGCTCCTGCCGGGATATACTCATCTGCAGGTAGCTATGCCTTCATCCTTTGGGTTGTGGTTCGGGGCTTACGCCGAAGCGCTTGCTGACGACCTGCAACTGCTGTTGTCGGCCTACAAAATCAACAACCAGAATCCGCTGGGCTCCGCAGCTGGCTATGGTTCATCATTCCCGCTCAACAGAACGTTAACTACCGAATTGCTTGGTTTTGATGATCTGAACTATAACGTGGTTTATGCCCAGATGGGCCGCGGCAAGGTGGAGCGGATCACTGCCTTTGCTATTGCCAACCTGGCTGCTACTATTGGCCGTATGGCTACGGATCTGTGTCTTTTTATGAGCCAGAATTTTGGGTTCATTACCTTGCCGGCCGAATTCACCACAGGGTCAAGCATCATGCCGCATAAAAAAAATCCTGATGTTTTCGAGTTGCTGCGTGCCCGTTGTAACCGCCTTCAATCGCTGCCAACTGAAATTGGCAATATCATGGGCAATCTGCCTTCGGGCTACTTCCGCGATATGCAGATCACCAAAGAGTCTTTTCTGCCCGCACTCAGCGAAATACAGCTTATCCTGCAGGTTTCGGCATTTGCCCTGGGGCAGGTACAGGTTAATGATCACATACTCAACGATCCCAGGTATGTCCATCTGTTCAGTGTTGAGGAAGTTAACCGCCTGGTACTTTCGGGAGTGCCTTTCAGGGATGCGTATAAATTGGTTGGTAAACAGATTGAAGAGGGTAGCTTTTCTCCCGATACTACCGTTAATCATACCCACGAAGGTAGCATCGGTAACCTGTGCAACGACAAAATTGCTGTAAAATTTAATACGACCTATTCCGGCTTTAATGGTGAAGCCATACAGTCGGTGAAAGCCAACCTGGTAAATCTGTAACCTTATCAGGAAATTCTGGGAGCAGGTAACGGATGTGGTATCTCAGTTCCCTAATCCAGGTCCTTGCCGCTATATCTTTTGGGATATTTTTCATTGCCTTTCATGGCAAACCAAAGGATACGGTTAAACAGGTCATCGTCGCCGGTGTCGATTCCATCAAACTGGGGCTCGCTGCTTTTGCGGGCATAATACAGAGCATCGCCTTTTAAGCCCGACATTTTCGGATTCATTTCGTTGAGCGGAACCTGGTTTTCCAGTGCCTGGTATGGCGAAAAGTCAGTCTGCAGGCTAAAACAATCGAACATGGGCATGGCTGTGGCATCCATCACATTCATAGGCGGAATTCCTAAAATCTGTTCAATAGTCCGGATCATCGAAGGCTGGTTGTAATTGGTGTGGATTACCGCTCCGGTTCTGGTATACGGACTGATGATCATCCCCACGGTGCGGTATGCCGAAACATGGTCCCAGCCCGACTGCGAATCGTCCTCGGTAACAAAAATAACCGTGTTTTTCCAGAAACGGCTTTTGCTCATGGCCTCCACAATCTGTCCCAAAGCCAGGTCGTTATCAGCAACCATGGCGCGTGGTGTAGGGAGTCCTTCTCTTGTACCACCGGTATGATCGCAGGGCAATGCCATCATCATCAGTTCGGGAAGCTGGTCGCCTTCCATGTTTTCATATGCTTTCAATTCCTTAATAAATGCATCAGCCCTCAGCGCATCCGCTATAAGGTGGTCGTCGTACGAGGGGTATGTTTCGCTCAGGATTTTCTCAACCGAACTGATCGTGGTTTTATTTTTGAACTCAAATTTTTCATGATTCAGGAAACCGTTGTAAATAGAGGTCCAGGTATGTTTCGGGTCGTACTCGGGGGTGGAGGCTTCGCCATATATCCGTACGTTTTTGCCGTATTTCAAGGCATTGTCCCAAAGGAAACCGGTTGGGGCATATACCAGCGCATCTTCCTGCACATGCGGGTAACTGCGAAACCAGGCCCTTACATCTTTTTCAACATAATCGGTAACAATGGAAGCATCAGTCCACTGGTGTCCTTCGGCTGAGCATTTGCCAGAGGCATAAAAATTATCAAGCAGCAGGTATTGATCGCACAATGCATGCGAATTGGGCGTAACCTGTTGCCCAAAAATTGCGAGTGCAGGATCGCCGTTGCCTTTTTTCATATCGCCCAGCACCTGGTCGTAGGTTCGGTTTTCCTTAATGATATAAAGCACATGCTTAAAAACACTGGGTTCGCCTATTCGTTCAGGCACCGGAACCGGGGCAACATCACTCCTGGGTGCTTGTTCGGTAAGTGCCAGCCTGAAAAACTGCTGGGCTGATTCTACCTTTTTGGTATATGCTGCGAGTTTCTTTTCCGAAGGCGCAGGTATTACCGATACCGATGCCAGCATTTTATGCGAATTATAACTCAGGTTAGTGGTTCCTTCGGTATGATGTGCCACCTGGGCGCCCTCAGCCTCAATATTGGCTACTACCAGTTCGTTCTTGCCCGAAATAGCAATGGCGCCGGGGTAAGCGCCGGTGGGTATAAACCCTTTAATCCTGCTGTTTTCGGGTACGGCGCCGGCACATGATTTCTGCCCCAGTTCCACAACCGCCAGGGCGTTATCCATACCGTTAGCTACGTAAAGTAATTTGTTGTCGGGTGCAATGGCAAGCCCGTTTGGCGAATCACCCCAATACTTATTCTGGTCAGGTGCCAGGCGTACCGGGATTGTTTCGCAAACCAGGTCGGTGGCGGTTGAAATCACACTTACATTGTCGCTGTTTGCATTGGCCACATAAATAAATTTACTGTCGTTACTCCTGATAATATCGTTTGGATGAAGCCCGACCAGAATTGTTTTCACAACCGAGCCTGATTTAGGGTCGATTACTGAAACGGTGCCCTCGCGGGTGGCTCCCGTTACCGGGTCAACTTTCGAACTTCCCCAGGGCACGCCAGCTACGTTGGTGTCAGAACTGTCGGGTACCGATCCGGCCCAGTTGGTTACATATAGTTTCCCGTTTGCCTCGGCAATACCAAATGGAGCCACTCCAACTTCCGAGGTCCATACCCGCTCTTTTGTGGCAAGGTCAATTTTTACCAGGGTGTTATTGCCA